>NZ_JAUBVF010000050.1:0-47326 GCF_036705685.1 Microcoleus sp. AT3-A2 | reverse complement strand
AATACCACCAGTGTACCGTCAATGTGCAGTAATTTATACAGACCATTGGAGTGCTTATGATTCTGTATTGCCAAGCATTCGTCATCAAAGTGTAGATAAAGACAGTGGTTTGACTAGCTATATCGAGCGCTTCAACTGTACTCTTCGACAAAGAGTTTCTCGACTGGTAAGAAAGAGCTTAGCCTTCTCTAAAAAATTAGAAAATCATATTGCTGCAATTTGGCGCTTCGTACATCATTACAATGCTAGTTTACAACTCTAAATGCCTACTTTTCTTTGAATTCAGTTTTATTCTCTCGATCCTTTCCTTCAGGGGACTACCAGTGGCGGCATCTGGTAAAATAAACGAATGAAAAAGCCCGCAGCCACCAGACAGAAAGAAAAAATCCAAATCGAGCAGTTGAGCCAAGCTGAACTGGTAGAACTGGTAATGGGGCTGCAAAAAATAATTGAAGAATTGCAAGAAAAACTAGCCATTGCTACGGGAAAAAGTCAAACCACCAGTCAGACTTCTTCAATACCTCCATCAACGGATCTCATCCAAAAACCCGAGAAAGCAACAGTCAAACCATAAGCAGACCAAAAAAAGAAACCAGGTGGACAACCAGGTCATGAGGGAAAAACCCGAAAAGGGTTTGGACGAGTAGACAGAACCGAAATTAGCTCACCCAGCATCTGTCTTATACCATTTTTTTAAAGATGTGATAGAGATAAAGAATTTAAAATCCACGACCATCCGGTAAGAAAACCAATGACACGATCGGTGAAAGATGCCAAAATTTCCTTGACTTTTGTGCGGAGTTCGTCAAGATTACTAAACACCGACTTTCGCTAAAAAATCTTTCAGATATTCCCACACTCTTTCTGTCGGATTTACTTCGGGACAAGCCGGAGGCTGAAATAGTAAAATAACCTTGTCTGGTAATTCAGATCAGTCCAACTTATGAGCGGGTGCGTTATCAACTTGAATAATGTGTAATTCATGAGGATATTGTATTGACAAAAGTTGTAAATATGCTTCAAAACAAACTTTGTCTAAATGCGAAAACTCCCAAAAAAAACTCTTTCCAGTAGCGATTGATACTGCCCCATACAGCCAAAAACACTCAAATTTCCATTGATGCTCCCCGATGGGCTTTACGCCTGAAAGCGTCAGCTTGCGCCGACTTTATTGTATGGAGTCCTAGTCGAGTTTCATCGCTACACCCATAAGTGACTTTTTTATATTTGTTTACTTGAGGTAAAGCTTTCTCTAGTAGAGCTTTTATCTGTTGATGTAAGTTATTTTTAAATTCATTAATTGCCGTAGATTTCTGAGAAACACTGCGAGGTCTGGGAATTTTTAATTTACTTTTTAATTCCCCTCTCACTAAAGAATATACAGCCGGGTAACTACTGGCTATTCCTTTAATCAACCATAACCAAAGATGAACTTCTTTATAACTCTTAAATCCTTCGGGATCTCTCAACTCTTGTTGCAAGGTCGCTGCTATTTCAACTGAGAACTTTTTTGGGCTACCGAAAACCTGCCTATTTTTTAACAAATTTTCCAGACCGTCCTTTCTCTATTGGGAGAGCCAGCGATGAATCGTTGCCTCACTTTTACCTAAAACTGCGGATACTTCCCGCACAGTTTCTACTTGTTTTGACTGAAATAAATAAAGCATTTAGACTTTGTTATAAGCAAGGATTCTTTGCAAGTTGTTTGAGGATTTCTCGTAATTTTTCTCCAGATTCGGTAATCTTTATATGAGGACGAACAGACATTGTAATTCTCTCCTTTACTTTTTACACAAGTCTATCACATCTTTAAAAAAATCGTATTAGTATGTACTTGGTCGGTTATATACTGCTAACTCATCAAAGAAGATAATTTTCTACCCAGGCTTTTTCGGGCGCATTTTTTTTAGCATCTTCACAAACTCTTTTTATTTTTTTGGTGAAGCATTCTCGTAATCTCGGTGTGCTTTTTGATGTGATAGATTCAACTTATCTAATATTTCATAGATTTTCGATGTTTTCAACTCTCTTCCGCATCTCTGCTTTATTACGAATGCTATAATTTTTCGGGTCCAGATTTCTCGGTCTATTCCATACTTAGTTGGCCTATCGTTCAATACCATTTCTTTGATATTCTGCTGCCGCTCAGGATTAAGCCTCTCTTTCACTTGATGCTTGATTGGCTCCACTAGCCATTCTAATCCTGGATCTAGATATTTACCAATCCATTTGGCTATGGTTCAATCTGTAGAGCCTACTAATTTATTTGGCTACTTCCCCTCGACTTTTTCCTCACTTAGATACCTGATTGCTGATAGTCTTTGTCGTATATATGCTTGCTGATTCTTGTAATATAGTCGCTGCCACTGCTTTTTATCTAGGCTTACTAATCGCAATCTTTGGCTCAGATTCATTGATATTTTCCTCGCTTTTTTTTAATAGCATTTTCTGTACTCTTTGAGCGGGAAAGGAGTAGATAATATGGCAATGACGAGAATGTCTTTCAGTAGGTGGCGTTTGGTTCGGTTCACTCTTGGGTCGGGTACGTCGTCAAAATAACTTGACAAGCTCCCTTGTAACTCTTGCATGGAAATAGGTTGGGGCGGGTTTTGTGGTTGCTTTGATTTAGGCGTTGCGAAAACTGGCGCGAATCCTTGATTCATTGAGTTTTACCCACCGCGCCGGGCGACTTAGCTTTTAAGACATTATAGTATCGCTAATACCTAAATCTCCCATCCTCTATAGTCGTAATTTTGTCAAGTACAATTTATACCCAATTAGATGAGCTTACCCTGGTCATCTGTATTGGTTGATATATCTTACCATAAGCTCAGGAGAGCCAGAAACGTTATATATTTCTGCGTTTCGGAATGATATAAAAAAAGAAAATTGAAAGTTTTGGTTTTGTTTCTCAACCTAACCTACACTATTAATAATTTGTGTGAGGGGAATGTTTATTCCTAACTCCCATTATTCACGACACGGAAGTTACGGAAATACGGATAACTGTTGTTTTCCTGAGTCCTTCTTCTTCCTTGCTTCTTCTTTTTTCTTTCAACGTCCCAATTCCTCGTTACTAATTCCCAAATGACTCGCTTAGCCACAACAATAGAAGCCATACTTTACTTAAAAGGTCAGCCAGTGTCGATCGCAGAAATTGCCGAGATTGCCAAGTGCGATCGAGCCGAAGCCGAAGACGCCATCATCGAACTCATGTCTGACTCGTCCCACCGTGACAGTGCATTAGAAGTCGTCGAAACCCCCACAGGATACAGCCTGCAACTCAGAGAAGAGTTTGCCAGTTTAATGCAAACTTTAATACCTCCAGAATTAGGTGTGGGAGCTTTGCGGACGCTGGCTGCGATCGCCCTCAAAGGCGGCATCGCTCAGCCAGATTTAGTTAACTTGCGAGGTTCAGGAGCTTACCAACAAGTGCAGGAACTTGTAGAAATGGGTTTCGTCCGCAAACGGCGATCGGCTGAGGGGCGGTCGTATTGGTTACAAGTTACCGAGAAATTTCATCGGTACTTTCAAGTAGACCAACTGCCAAAACAATTGCAAATTGACTTTCAGGCAAATTTGTACCCAAGCAATGACGAGTAGTTTGAAGTAGAATGTAACCAGCCAGAAATTAAGAATCGCCAAATGGTTTTTCACCCTGACTTTGACACATCCAACAATGCCCAACAAACCGCAGTCAATCCACTGCTGAAGTACCTCCAACACCAATCCCCGGAGGTTCTAGCCCGCGTCGCCAAGTCCGTCAGCTCCGACATCAGAGAAATAATCTCTCATAACGTTCAAGGACTTGTCGGCGTGTTGCCTTCAGAAAATTTTAACGTCGAAATTACCACCGATCGCGAAAACTTAGCAGGTTTGCTAGCTTCAGCGATGATGACAGGCTATTTTTTGAGGCAAATGGAGCAGAGGATGCACCTAGAAGAAAATTTAGCAAGCACCAGCTCGATTCAACCCAACTCACCCAAAGACAAGTAAAAAGATCAACGGGTAGAGGAAGCCAGAAAGATGAAAGTTGTTCCGAAAAACCCATAATCCTGAATCGTGGAGGCACAGGGAATTAAGAAACCGGGCTGTTAACCGGGTATCCCTCGCGCTACACCGAGGATTTTGGTAAAAAAACCCGGTTCCTGCGTCCAGGACTATAAAGCATCAGATTTATCTTTCATCCTCCACCGTTTGCACATAAATACCAGTTTCACACAAGAATGCAACTGTAAGTAAGCTCCAAATCCTTATCCCGTAAGTCATTCCCAATTCTTTAATCGAAAATCGGAAATGGTATTAGCCACCGGCGGAGCTACCCGATAGGGGAAAAGCACCCGGACGTACTTTAATTTTCTGAACTTGACCCAAACGGTTAATTTCCAGCTCGAGTTCTTTGCCCACAACCGTGTTTTCCACCCGTTCTTGCACGTCACCGGGCGTGTTAACCCCAATTCCGTCAACTTTTTGAATGACATCTCCGGCGCGCAAGTCGGCTTTTTGAGCGGGGGAATTTTCCACGACTCGCGTCACGGCTACGCCTTGATCGAGGGTAATTTTATTATTATCGAGCTGTTTGTTGAGTTCTGCCTTGGTGGCGGCAGTCAAGCTGACCATTTGAATGCCGAGATAGGGATGTTCGGCTCTACCTTTGGCGAATAACTGATCGGAAATTCGTTTGGCGGTTTCGATCGGAATTGCAAATCCCAAGCCCTGAGCGTCGGCGCGAATGGCGGTATTGATGCCAATTACTTCGCCTTGGTCATTGAGCAGGGGGCCGCCTGAATTGCCGGGGTTGATGGCGGCGTCGGTTTGGATGAAGCGGACTCGCTTGTCGGGGATGCCGACTTGGGAACTCGATCGACCCGTAGCGCTGATAATGCCCACAGTCACGGTATTGTCGAGACCTAAAGGATTGCCGATCGCGATCGCCCACTGTCCCGGTACAATATTGTCCGATCGACCCAAAGCCACCTGCGGCAGTTCCTTAGCATTAATCTTAACCACAGCGACATCCGTCAGCGGATCGACTCCCTGCACCTTACCCTCAAACTCGCGGCCGTCTTTGAGCGTCACCTTGACAGTATCCGTCCCGGAGACAACGTGAGCATTAGTAACGATGCGGCCGTCCGAAGTGAGAATAAACCCGGAACCCGTACCTCTCTTGACTCGTTCTTCCGGCTGCGGCAAATTCTCCCCAAAAAACCGACGAAACAACGGATTTTTGAATGCTTCGGGCACTTGATTCGCCACCTTGCTGGAGGCGTCAATCCGCACTACAGCCGGGCCGACTTTTTCGGCTGCTTCAGCAATAAAATTGGGATTGCTGCGATCGACCGCCCGATTTTCCAGAACTGGAGGAGACGCATAGGGGGGGATTTGCTGGCGTACTACTGGCAAAACCAATCCGGTTTCCAGATTGTTTGAGCCTTGCAGATAGCGATTTCCCAACCATCCCATACCTCCGCCGATTGACAGCAGAGTCACATAAAGGGTCGCTTGCTTAAAAGATAAACTCATTTAATAACTCCCGCTAAATACCTCATCCCCGCAGACAGGTTCCGAATCAAGCATTTTTGTCTTGGCGACGGGAAGGAAGCGGGGCGGGGCGTACCGCTTCCTCAAGAACATAGCTGTTAACAGGCAGGGGCCCATCGGCATCACAGGCAATTTTGCCGGATTTGCCAAGAGCGAATCAAACTAATAATTCTCATCCTAACTTGGCTTAGCCTGGGATTTACAGTCTGGGGGGTGGCTAGAGCTTGTAAATATGCAGCTTCACAGGATTTTAAAATTGTCAACTGTCCGAAATGAATACTTTTTTATGTACATAATGACTTTGAAACGCTTATTTCCGCTGATTTTTGCATTAATTTGGTCGATCGCACCCGTTGGGAAAACGGCGGCAAATACCGAAATCCCACCTGCAAATCTTCCTTTAGGTACACCTGTAGAAAACCCCGACCCCGCCCGCGATTGCCCCAGTCCGGCTATGTCTCGGTTGCGCCGCCACACTGTGGCCCAGGGCGAAACAATAGAAAGCATCGCGTGGCAGTACAATGTGAGTCCTGCGGCGCTGATCGGGATAAATCCGATGTTGCGGGGCGGTGGAGTATCTGCTGGAAGTGCGATCGTCATTCCTCCGTACAGTGGCAGGGAGGTAGAAGTGCCTGCGGGCTGGAATTGGCAAAAACTGGCAGAAGCTTACAAAGTGCCCGCAGATTTGCTATTTGAGGCGAATGGGTGCAGGCCTTTGGGGAAAACCGTGTTTGTGCCAGCGGTGAATAGGTCGATCGGGCCTTCTATCAATCCCGATGCAACGCCATCGGTGGAAGGATTTCCGCTGCCCGCCCCAGCAGTAGAAGCTTTGCGTTACGGGCGGCAATTGCATCCGGCGCGGCGCGAATTTTTTTTCCACAGCGGCGTAGATTTTTTGGCGTCGGAGGGTACGCAGGTTTTGGCGGCGGGCGAAGGGACTGTCGCCTTTGCCGGGCCACAGGGGGATTACGGGAATTTAGTGGTGGTGAACCATGAAGCGGGGAAGCAAACGCGCTACGCTCATTTGAAAGATATTGCGGTAAAAGTCGGTCAAAAAGTGCTGTCTGGAGAAGTTTTGGGAACTGTGGGGACGACGGGAAAACGGGACATTCCGCCATCTCATTTGCATTTTGAAGTTCGGTACAATTCGGGTTTGGGTTGGGTTGCTGAAGACCCGCTGCTTTATTTGCAAGCGACTATTAAAAAATAGGATTGTTAGTTTGCTGGGGGGGTGACAACCCACCCCAAATTCAGACACGGTAAGGATTGAGCTGTGTTGTGGTAAAAAAAGATAGGCAGCAGAATTATTACACGATTGCCTATTCCCAAAAATATGTTACCAACATTTTACCAGACTCACTTACAAAAACAACTGACGCAAACCCCGTTTATTTTACTCACAATCTTTTTGAACCTGATACAATCCGAGAAACAAGTAACGATCGCACTAATCGGGTTCCCATTAATCACTTATTGTTGAACAAATTATTGCCCGATCGCACATTTCTCTCAAATTCGATCGCCCTGAAACCGACTGAAAATTTGTCTGCTTTGTGACACAGCCCGCCGGGGGTTTCAACCCCTGGCGGACTCGGCAACGAACCAACTAACCCCTGGCGCGGACTAACTAACGGACTAACAAATCAAATTCGATGGCCCCCATCAATCCAAAAAAACCCGATCGCCCATCCACAAAAACCGATCGCCCCTTTCCCTAAAAGTCGATCCAAATACTATCTATGAAAAATAAAAATCGCTCGCTCTTTTTAAGGCAAGTAACCCAAGGTAAATAATATGATATTTTCTAATTGTACCAGTATCTCTGGATTGACTTCACCAATTTTATTTCGCAATCTTGTTTTATCCAAAACTCGCAGTTGATGGCACAATGCCACAGAATCTTGAGTTAATCCTCCCTCGCCGCCGGGAATCAAGACACAGGAAGGAAGAGATGCACGGCGCAGATTTGTGGTGAGAGGAATACTGATAACAGTAGTTGTGTATCTCGAAATTGTATCGTTTTGAAAAATAATTGTGGGACGCACGCCTGCTTGTTCGGAACCTTGTGTGGGATCGAGGTTGGCAATCCAGATTTCACCTCGTCTGATTGTCATGCCAAATCCTCATGTTTGAGGAGTTCTGAATATTCCCTGATTCCGAGTTCCGCCAGTTGTCGGTCTTCTTCGGCAAATTCGCTGTAGAGTGCAGCTAAGTTAGTTTCATCGATCGCAGGAATAGTCACTAATCTGGCACGGAATTTCAGGAAGCTAATAAATTCAAATACTTGTTGGAGTTGTTCTCGATCGAACTTTTCTAATTCTTGTTGGATTAACTCTCTCATGACATTCATTTTTGTTGTCAAGTTTTCTGTATTATAGCCCGATCGCCCATCCACCAAAAACTCTATTGCACATAAACCCAAAAACCAGATCGCACATTTCTCTCAAATTCGATCGCCCCTCCACAAAAAACCCGATCGCCCCTCCACAAAAAACCCGATCGCCCATCCACAAAAAACCCGGCGGTTGAAACCGCGGCTACACAGACAAAACCCGACGAAAGCGGGTTGAAGATTTCAGCCGATGATTTTCACTCTCCGAATACCCTCTTCGTCCGCGTAGGCGGACATCGTTTGTGTAGACGCGGTTTCCAACCGCCGGGATTTCAACCGCCGAGGATTTCAAATTAGCTCGCCCCTCCAAACACAAAAATTCGATTATCGCCCGCTGCTAACTCCCTCCAAACGCAGGAAATGCACCCGACCGGATAAATCGCCCGCTACAACAGTCACTCCATCAGGCGCAAAAGCACAGCCAGAAAACGCACCTTCTCCGCTGAAACTAGCAACCTCTTTACCTGTGAGCAAATCCCAGATTTTCAGGGTTCTATCATCGGAAGCGGAAATCGCTGTTTTACCGTCTGGTGCGAGATCCACTGCTTTTACCCTGTCACTATGACCCGTGAGAGTTTTCAGTTCCCGGCCTGTCTCGGTGTTCCAGATTTTCAGGGTTTCATCATAAGAAGCGGAAATCGCTGTTTTTCCGTCGGGTGCGATCGCCACTGCATTTACCCCCCAACTATGATCCGTGAGAGTTTTCAGTTCAGAGCCTGTCTCGGTGTCCCAGATTTTCAGGGTTCTATCCCCTGATGCGGAAATCGCTGTTTTTCCGTCGGGTGTGATCGCCACTGCAGTTACCCAGTAACTATGACCCGTGAGAGTTTTCAGTTCCCGGCCTGTCTCGGTGTCCCAGATTTTCAGGGTATGATCCCATGAAGCGGAAATCGCTGTTTTTCCGTCGGGTGCGAGATCGACTGCTGTTACCGGGTCACTATGACCGCTGAGAGTTTTCAGTTCAGAGCCTGTCTCGGTGTCCCAGATTTTCAGGGTATGATCCCCTGATGCGGAAATCGCTGTTTTACCGTCGGGTGCGATCGCCACTGCATATACCAAGTTAGTATGACCCGTGAGAGTTTTCAGTTCCAGGCCTGTCTCGGTGTCCCAGATTTTCAGGGTTTCATCCCATGAAGCGGAAATCGCTGTTTTACCGTCGGGTGCGATCGCCACTGCATATACCGATTTACTATGACCCGTGAGAGTTTTCAGTTCGCAGCCTGTCTCGGTGTCCCAGATTTTCAGGGTTTTATCATTGGAAGCGGAAATCGCTGTTTTACCGTCGGGTGCGATCGCCACTGCTGTTACCCCCCAACTATGACCGACAAGCGTCCGCAGCGCACCCTCATTTGCCCTTTCCAGATTAGGCTTCAAAGGCCACAGGCAGGAACTATTTCTCGACTGCTTAGCTTGTTTCACGACCCCCTGAATTTCAGGTGTTTCAAAATCCACCAACCGACTCCACAAATGCCCTGCAAGCTGAGTTTTATCCTTATCCAAAATGTGCGCCGACTTGCGAATTGCCCCCTGAATCAACTTCAGCGTTTCCGCTTGCCCCTCCGCCAGCAAAACATCAGAAACTCTCGCCAAATCGTAATCATCAATTAACGCTTGAACCCCCACCGCATCCAACTTCGCCTCAATAAAATCAAAATCCGTCAACAACTGATGCAGCCGTTCCCCTTGAACACTCTCAACCAAATGTCCCGGCAGAGTTTCCAAAGCATAAAGCCGCTTTTTCGGCGACAGTTTCCCCAACCGTTCTTTAAAATTACTCATCGCCGTACAAATCCTCCCACAAATTATCAGAAATCGCCGTTTCAATATCCGGCAGCGAAACCCCAGCTTTCTGCACTACATCCTTACGATGCAGAAATCTTTGGAAACTCGCGTGATAGATACTGTAATCAGGAGGACTATCACCGCTACGGCGCAGAAACTGTTCCCAATCATCAAGAACTTCCTGCACATCCAAGGCATCTTCCTCAGCAAAATCAGCCAAAATATCGCAGGAAACCGGCTTGCGAGTTTTGGTCAACAAATAAATCACCTTCAACTTCCGGCGGCGCAATTCTTTATCTTTAACCGCCATTTCCATCCGCGCCCAATGCTTCTCATAATATCCTTCCAACTCCCTCGGCAAATCTTGCAAATTCACATCGCTGTACTTGCCGCTATCGATATCATTCAGCACATAGCGCAGGTACATAAAATTATTCTGGCTTTTTTCCGCCACCGCCGCCACAAATTGTTCGCGCTGCAAATTTTGACGGCTAATCCAACTCTGAATTGATGCGCTGTTGCTGGTGCGTTTGTCAATATAAACCTTGACATCCGCCAAACTTTCTGCACTGTACTGCATCAAATCAAAAACCTGATGATTTGGCAAACGCAGAGTTTCCGGCCGCTTCGACACAATAAAATAAACATTATCCGGCAAAGCATCAGGCAAATAGAGGACATTGCTGCCGCGCCCCTGATCGCTCATATCGACTTCATCGAGGGCATCCACAACAAAAACTAACTTTTTTCCGCCCAATTTAGAACTGACTTCCCCCAACAATCGACTGAGAAAATTGCCATCTGTAGTCGCATTTTCTGGCAATTTTGGGTAATCCAGTTTAAAGGCTTGAATTAACTGAGTGCAGGCATTTTCCAGAAATTGCTTTGCCTTAACAGTACCTTGAGATTGCGAGTTAAAATGGACAACACAGCGCCTCTGCATCAGCAGCACTAACTTTGCCATAATTGAACTTTTCCCCACACCAGGATCGGCTTCTAAAACAAAATATCCTTTGGGATTTTTCTGCAAGAATTCGGCAATTGCTTCAAATACAAATCGGCGGCCGGTAAAATCTTGAGTCCGGTCTGCAATAATCGTTTCGCACTCGTAGGGAAGCGGCAATCGGGGCGCGGAAGTATCAACAAATCGTTCCAGCAAATTCTGAACTTGCGCCAAATCGGATCGGATGCCAATTTCTATGGATTCCAATTTCCCCATCACTTGACAAATCTGCTGCCCAGTCGCCACGGCCTCCAATTTGTCCAGAATTTCCCCATTTTGCAGCCCCAAATCTTTGAGTTCGGCCAAAGCAATTTGGTGCAGATTCAACAGCATCGCCGCAAACTTTTCTCCTCCCTTCGCCGCATCCAGTTTCAGCACTTCCCGGTACGCTTTCGGGAAAGTTGCGTACAGTTTGTCCGCCACAAATTCCACGATTTCCGCATCGAAGGATTTGCCCTCGCTGGCGGCGAATTCGTTGACGAAACTTGCCCAATCTGCCGTTGTCAATCCCGTAACTCGATCGAACTCTTCGACATCCGCAGAAAAAATCTTGGTTAACTGGTCTTCGGAAATATTTAAACCCCTTGACAAATCGGCTGTATTCGTGTTAATATCCAGCCAGTATTCAGGAGTTTTCTCGGCTAATTGACTGAGTGCTGTTTCTGGATAAGGCAAATTTTTGGTTTCGGCGATCGCAATTAGGCGATCGGACTTCGCAACCTCTCTCAAAATATAGCCGATCGCCTCACCCGCCGCCTTAATCAAATCGTGATTATCGAGAATCTTCGGATTTTTGCTCAACCCTTCCGTCAGCCGATTTCCGAGGTCATTAGCCGCGATATTCCCCGCTATACCACTAGCAATCGCCGCCAAAATCGAAACTCCCCCAACTGCGATCGAGCCGCCCATCATACCCGCTGCTGCTTGAGTTCCCGGATTGGCGATCGCATTTGAAATAAGTTGCCCGACAGCCATCACCGCACTGCATCCAATTACCCTAGTTTTAAAATTAGCTAAGTTCATTCGCGACATAAAATAAATATTCTTCTTTTAAATAGTTGGTAGTAATTATATCTTGCCGACTGCCGTTTAGTCCGTCGCTGCGAAAATTTCAAGTTAATTTAGAGATTGTCGATCGCGACTAACCCTAGGATATAAAGTAAAATATAATTAATTATCTAGAAGTTCTTTTTCTTGCAAAAGTTGGGTAGCCCAAACCCGATCTTCTTCCGATAGAGACGGTACGGGTTCTAGATTATAGTCGATCCGATAATCATAGCCAGCGCGATCGTAAATGCCTGCAAATATTTCTGGTAAATTAACAATAGGTTCTACATCTTCCTCGCGCAAGGGAAGCGGAAATATAGGTAGAGAATCGCGGAGATTAAAAGCATAAAGTTCGGCAAACGGACGGCGATTACTGGGACTGACTAAAATCCGATAATCGCTTTGAATAGAATTGTTAAGAATCGGCATAGATTCCCATTTTCGTAGTAAATCGATTTCCACTAAATTGGTTAAGCCACCTAAAATGCTCTGGCGTTTTTTGAGATAAGTAATTCTTCCTTCTCCACTACGTTTGTTCACGGGAGAAAGAATCTCAATTGCAGTGACAACTTGTTTAGTTGCCATTTCTCGCACTTCCAAGTAAGTCTGTTTAATTTTTTCAGGAGCAGGCACTTTAACGGTAGTCGGAAGTGTTATACTTACAGTGGCAACTGAACCTGTAGGAATATTCGGGTTATTAGATTGACGCTTAATCGCGACATCGGGGATACCTACTAAAAGGGAGTCGCTGTTACTGTCATTTGGATCGGTAATTTCATAGATGCGTTTGTCGATTGCAACCTCATATTTAGGGCGAATTTGAGGGACTAAGGATGCCGCGATCGCAGAAATTAACCAATGATGAGTTTCCTGCCAGAAATCGGGGTGTTCTAAGTAGGGGTCCATTCCAGGAAAAGGTGAAGGCATAGGACTGTTCTCCAATGTATTGACTTTCAAATCATTTTAGCATTTTTAATTTGGTAGATGCGTCGCTTTAAAGCGAGGCAGAGCCTCTGGATATGGGTTCCCAGACTGGAGGCTGGGAACCAGTTAAAGCTTGTCAAAAACAGGCAGAATGCCTGTTCCACAGTAATTATTGGAGATGTCTATTTGTAGATGAATTTAATCTGTTGTGCAACAGGCATCTTGCCTGTTCCTAAAACCATAGACACCCCAAATATCCACTACAAAACAGCAGCAACACTTGCCATCAATAACCCTTGAAACAATTTCACCCCATCAGTTTCGCCCAACATAGGATCGGATGCCCTCTCAGGATGCGGCATCATTCCTAACACATTGCCTTGGCGATTGCAAATACCGGCAATATTATTTAACGAACCGTTGGGATTGCCAGCATCGCTAATTTTTCCAGCCTCTGTGCAGTAGCGAAACAGCACTTGCTCGTGCTCTTCTAGTTCTGCTAAAGTATCGGCATCGGCATAATAGTTGCCTTCCCCGTGGGCGATCGGCAAATCGATGATTTCACCGGAAGTATAAGCCGCAGTCCAACGAGTATTACCTCGTTCGACTTTCAAAGAAGCGCGATCGCAAATAAAATTCAATCCCGCATTCCGCACCAGAGCACCGGGCAACAAACCAGCTTCAGTCAACACCTGAAAACCGTTGCAGATGCCCAATACAAGTTTACCTTGTTTCGCGTGTTCCGCAGTCGCTTGCATCGCCGGAGAAAAACGGGCGATCGCGCCGCACCGCAAATAATCTCCGTAACTGAAACCACCGGGAATTACAATGATATCAATATCCGAAATATCGGTATCTTCGTGCCAAATCATGCGAGTTGGTTGGTGCAGTAACCCTTGAGTCACCCACACCACATCGCGATCGCAATTTGAACCCGGAAAAACAATAACTCCAAATTTCATAAGCTGAAGGAAGAAGGAAGAGGGAAGAAGGAAGAGGGAAGAAGGAAGAAGGAAGAGGGAAGAGGGAGGAAGGAAGAGGTGTCAACATAAGACTAAAATCTTATGTTTTTCTCCCTTGTATCAAAGTCTCGATCCCCCTAAATCCCCCTTAAGAAGGGGAGTAGGGGTTGACTTTGAGTGCTCCGAGTTTTCGTGTTTTTAACGAAGACTTTGAACGCTCTTGTCCTGGCCTTTTTAATAGAGACTTTGAACACTATTGTCCCCCCCTTATTAAGGGGGGTTAGGGGGGATCTCCGGGGCTAAAAACACACCCTAGGGGCGATCGCATTTATGCCGCCGCTGTCTCCACAGCAACAGGAATTTCAGTCAAATCAAAGCGATAATTTTCAATCACTGGATTGGCCAAAAGTTGGTCGCAAACGCGATCGAGTTGTTCGCGGGCCTCCGACTCACCAGCAGCAGTCAGCGTCAATTCAACGTACTTCCCGATTCGCACACGCTCAACATTGTCGTATCCCATGTGTTGCAAACCAGACTGTACGGCAGTGCCGGCGGGATCTAAAACAGAAGGGCGGAGGGTAACATAGATTTGGGCAAGATATTTCTGAGTCACGGGAATGTTGCGGTAGGTGATGTGAAAGTTAGCCCCATTGTATTCTACAACCGAGCTGCGCGCCGATCGCCATTTGGTTAGCCCAAGTAAGATAGCCTAGAAATAGGGACAGATGTGATTCCAGCAGATTCGAGAAAAAAATTATGAGAACCAACCACACCCGCAGTCAGGAGCGTATTTTAAACTTGCTCAAAGTCCTGAATCGATCGCTATCAGCGCAAGATATCTACTTAGAACTGCGTAACAGCGACCAAAGCATGGGCTTAGCAACCGTTTACCGCTCCCTCGACGGTTTAAAGCGAGAAGGGTTCGTTCACGTCAGAACGCTTGCTAGTGGCGAATCTCTCTACGGTGCCGCCCACCAAGACCAACACCACCTAACTTGTCTCGAATGTGGCACCTCCATTACGATCGACGAATGTCCCGTCCACCACTTAGAAAGCCAACTACAACAATCTCATTCTTTCAAGATTTATTATCACACTTTGGAGTTTTTCGGATTGTGCGATCGATGTACTTTGGCTCAAGAATCTTAGAGAAGTTATTAGTCATGAGTGATATCAATTCCGGTTGTACGAGCGAAATGATAGTTGACTGTTGACTGTTGAGTGTAAAAGGATGTGTCGAACCACGCAGGCTGGTTTTGTTTGTGTAGCGACAGATTTCAACCTGTCGTTTTATTAACTCGCTCAAGGATGCAAAAACTCTAAATGGTCTCCTGGAATCGATCGCAATTTTGCAGCCGAGCCTTGCAGTTTCAATCGGCCGCGTTCTAACATGATGATCCAATCGGCGCGATCGATCACTCGCGGCCTGTGACTGATAAAAATCGTCGTTTTCCCGTGCCGATACATCAACAATTGTTCTAAAACTTCCGCTTCGCTTGCGGGGTCAAGCCCTGCGGTAGATTCGTCTAAAATCAATACGGGTGGGTTGTTGAGAAGGGCGCGGGCGATCGCCAATCTTTGTCTTTGTCCGCCAGAAATATTCGCTCCAAACTCCCCTAAAACAGTTTGATATTTATCCGGCAATTGGCTAATAAATTCATCCGCGCCCGCAATTTTGCAAACTTTAACAATCTGTTCAAAGCTGATATCTGGACTACCCAAACGAAAATTTTCGAGAATCGAACGGCTCCAAAAATGGGCTTCTTGAGGAACCAATACTACCTGCTGTCTGAGACTGTCGAGAGACAAATCCTGCAAGTTGTAACCGCCAATTCTAATATTACCAGATTGCAGCGGATACAGACCAGCAATTACTTTAGCTAGCGTACTTTTTCCGCAGCCGGAATAGCCGATCAAAGCAATTGCTTGACCGCCGGGAAATGTGACAGAAAAATTTTCCAGCAAGTCAAGTCTACCGGGGTAGTGAAAATTAACACTCTTGCAAACAATACCGTCGCGGTCTTGAATAGTTACAAAAGGTTTATTCGTATCGTCTTTAGTTTCCGGTTCAGCATCGATAACTTCCGACAGCCGTTGAGTAGCTGTCTGCACGCGAGTCATCTCATCAGTAAATCCTACTAGCGAATTCACCCAAGTAGTAACGTTTTGATTCATGCTAATAAACGCTAGCAACTGACCGATACTCAATACCTTGTCAATCACCAAACCGCTACCAAGCCACAGCAGAGTAATGCTGCCAGCAGAGGCAACAAAACCCGAAAATATATTGTTGAGAATACCAATTTGTGTAGTGCGGAAAGTGAGCTTTGCTAAGCGACCGAAGCGAGTTTGAAATTCTTCCCAAAGTTGCTGACCGCTGCTAGTAGTTTTGACAGTCAGCGCGCCTTTAAAAGTTTCTACTAAAACGCCTTGAGTTTCTGCTTCAAGTACAAATAAACTGCGCGTTTTTTGCTGCAATACGGGCAGAAATACCACTGTAGAGGCAGTCATTAAGAGAGCTATAGCTGTAGCTGCTAAAGTCAGCTCTTTGCTATAAAATAACATAAAAATAAAAGAAACTACAGCTATAAAAAATTGACTAGGCAAGCTGATAGCGGCTTGAGAAACTAATTTATTTATTTCTTGGATATCTTGTAATCTACTGACGATTTCGCCACTGCGTCTGGTTTCGTAAAAGCTCAAAGGCAATCGCAGGAATTTGCGCGCAAATTCCATCACCAATCCCAATTCTAAGCGCTGGGAAAACTGAGCAATTAAGTTCGACTCTACCAATCCTAAACTGCTGCTAAAAAGGTTCATAACTATAACTGCGATCGCCACACTCGCCAGGAGTTGTCTGTCGCCCCGCACCAGGATGTCGTCGGTGAGCAGTTGAACGAGAAAAGGCGAAGCAATCGACAGCAAACCCAACACCACATTCAGCAAAAATGCTTCGATTAAAATCGGGCGATAAATCCCAATCCGGCGCATCCATTTTTGTAAGGAATTAGCGGGCGGTTGACCCTCTGCGGCCGCAAAAAACCGCTCAGCATCCGGTTCTACTAGCAAGCACAGCCAATCTGTCCAAGCTGCTGCTAATTCTGCTTTAGAAACATAGCGCATACCGACAGCCGGATCGCCGATCGCATATTTTTCGCCCTGCTTTCCGTACAAAACAACCCAGTGATAACCGCTCCAGTGAATAATTGCCGGTAAAGGCGCTTCCTCAATTTGGTCTAAAATAGCAGCCGCGGCTCGCACGGATCGAGCATTAAAGCCGATCGCCTCAGCACCTTGTTTCAAGCCCAGCAGAGTCGTCCCTTTTTGGCCGGTGCCCGCACATTCTCGTAAGCGGCTAATAGTAAAATTTTGTCCGTAAAATTTCGCGATCGAAGCCAAACAAGCCGCCCCGCAATCTTCTTCGCTCTGCTGGAGAACAACCTGATATTTCTTAAACCTGTTAACTTGTCCGAATAATGGCATTTTGCCGATCAAAGGGATGTTCTTTAACATTTTGCAAAATGAATAATGGTAGAGCATAAAGAAGATTACTCATCACCAACTACCCAATCAGCAAAAAGCACCCATAAAGTTATGGGTGCTTTCTCGATTCCACAGTTATATATCTGAATTGACTAGCACTAAACTTTAGTAGTAGGCGTAGCGGACTACTCTTCTGTATGAACCGTCGCAATTCCGGCGGTACACGACCCAACTGCGCCGCTGCCGCTGACAATTGTATCGATTGGCATAATAGTAACCGCCGTTGACGCTAGCTGATTCTTCAGGGGTGAGTTCAGCAAACAGTGAATTGTCCTTTGCTTCTTTCATGATTTGACTCCGTTTAAGTTAATAAAATTGAAGGGAAACTAGAAATCTTATCGAATTTCTAGAGCCTTGTGTAAATACTGAGTAATACTTCTTGTAGTGCTGTGCGACCTCCGGAAGATTACGGATAAATTTTGAAAATTTACTCGATCGCACAACTTGACTCAGCTATCTAAACCACTAGGGTTTTGTAAGAGCGATCGCGGGTCGGATCGTACAGATAAAGCTGGCTAGGCTCCTGCAGGAAAAACAGCATATTGAGGTTATAGCTGCTGCCGTTATCGGTCTCGGTGTTGCTTTTAGCACCGCTAACACCGCTGGTCATACTGCCACCGTTGACAGTAGCAGATTCTGCATCGGTTACTTCGGTGAAGAGTGAACCTTGTTCATTTTCTGACATAAATAACTCCTATTAATACCTATGCACTTACTTACTACCTACGCATACAGAAAAAACCCGGTAACAGTGCCAAAACTCATTGCGGAAACGCCGTATTTTCATGACAGTGCCTCGCTGGCTTCACTCCTCTTGATATTTGGCGAAGTTTGTCGGTGGGAACGGCAAAGCTGTGCGGATTTTTACCTTTACCCTGTGAATTTTGATTTAGACTTCTAAACCTATTCTTGGTTTCCGGAAAGGTGAGAGTAAAGGTGACAAAAGAAATCAGCGATCGAGCTCTCCCTCTCCCCCAACTCAAAACTCAAAACTCCAAACTATTCCCCTCTCCCCCTTGCCGCCATGTCTCTCACTCCCGAAGCCACACCCGCTGAAACCTTTGATAACGACCAGTTTTTGCCCCCTGTCAGCCGCTGGACGACTTTGGGGGGCATTTTGATGGTGGCGACCTTTGGCGGCGCGATCGCCCTCGCTAGCGTCACCAAATACAGCGCTACAGTTAAAGCAGATGCGATCGTCCGTCCGGCGGGAGAAGTGCGCGTCGTGCAAGCCGCAACCGAAGGAACCGTCGAAAGCATTGCTGTCAGCGAGAATCAGACAGTAAAAGAAGGAGATGCGATCGCAGTTGTAGATTCTTCGCGTTTGGGTGCTCAACAACAGCAGTTACAAGAAATAATTAACCAGTCTCAAACAGCAGCACAGCAAATCAACCAGCAACTGCGCGACTTAGAAAATCAAATTTTGGCCAGCGCCCAATTTAAAAGCATCCAAAGTGAAACTTCCGCCCAACAGGAATTAATCGAATCCGCTTTAATAAAATTCGCCACATCGCTGCCGGATGTCGCCGAAAGACTCGGCCGAAGTCGGCGGGTTTTGCTCGTCAAGCGCTCGTCCATTCAACAACAATTGATTCAAGCTAAAAAAGAACTAAATCAAATTGACTTAAAACTCGAAAATAGCGTGATCCGCGCCCCCGCTGATGGTACAATTCTCAGATTGGAAGTACGAAATACTGGTCAAACCGTACAAGCAGGCAGCGCGATCGCCCAAATCGTTCCCAGCGACGTACCCCTGGTAGTCAAAGCCAAGGTGACATCCCAAGACATCGCCCGCATCCAAATCGGCCAACCCGTACAGATCAGGATTTCGGCTTTGCCTTTCCCCGATTACGGCACATTAAAAGGAACTGTCAGCGAAATTGCCCCAGATGCGATCGCCCCTCAAAATCCCGCTAATAATTTAGGTACAGCTTATTACGAAGTGGCAATTAAGCCCGAACAAACTTATTTAACAAAACTCAAATCCCCCAACGGCCAATTCTTCGGAAACTCCCCGGCTAATGTCCCCCGCCAGTATTCGATTCAATCGGGAATGGAAGGCAGAGCCGATATTATTACCGGCGAAGAAACTGTTCTGACATTTGTTTTGCGGAAAGCAAGGTTGCTCACAGATTGGTAATTAGTCAGTTGTCAGTTGTCAGTTGTTAGTTGTTAGTTCTCCGTTGTCAGCAGTCAGCAGTCAACAGTCAACAGTCAACAGTCAACCGCCAGAAAATTAGAGGCTCTGAAATTGAAATAACGTGTCAATATAGAAATGTGAGTTCAATTCTATTCTTTCCTCATGGGCAAAAAGCGCGTTCTTTCTGGAGTTCAGCCAACGGGCAATCTTCACCTCGGCAATTATCTCGGTGCCATTCGCAACTGGGTAGAAAATCAAAGTCAGTACGAAAATTACTTCTGCGTAGTCGATTTGCACGCAATTACCGCACCGCACAATCCAGCAACTCTGGCCTCCGACACTTACACGATCGCCGCACTGTATTTAGCTTGTGGCATCGATTTAGAATATTCTACTATTTTCGTGCAATCCCACGTCTCGGCGCACACAGAACTAGCATGGCTGCTCAACTGTATTACGCCGATTAACTGGCTCGAAGATATGATTCAGTTTAAAGAAAAAGCAGTTAAACAAGGTGAAAATGTCAACGCCGGTTTGCTAAATTATCCGGTGTTAATGGCAGCAGACATCTTGCTTTACGATGCCGACAAAGTGCCAGTGGGAGAAGACCAAAAACAGCATTTGGAACTCACCCGCGATATTGTCATCAGATTAAATCACCAATTCGGCACACCCGAAAAGCCAGTATTGAAACTTCCCGAACCCTTAATTAGGACTGACGGTGCGAGGGTGATGAGTTTGACAGATGGCACGCGCAAAATGTCGAAATCTGACCCTTCCGAACAAAGTCGAATTAATTTATTGGATTCGCCAGATGCGATCGCCAAAAAAATCAAGCGCTGCAAAACAGATGCCGTGCGGGGTTTGACGTTTGACGACCCCGATCGCCCCGAAGCTAGAAATTTGCTGACACTTTATCTCCTGCTTTCCGGGAAATCTAAGGAAGAAGTAACAGCGGAGTGTGAAAACATGGGTTGGGGAGATTTTAAACCCTTGCTGACAGATACGACAATTAATGCCCTCAAACCAATTCAGGATAAATACAAGGAAATAATGGACGATCCGGGATATTTAGAGTCTGTACTACGTCGTGGAAGAGAACAAGCAGAAGCTATTGCTAATCAAACCCTAACTAAGGTTAAGACAGCTTTCGGTTATTCTTTACCTGTTTAGTGGTTTGTGGTTAGTTGTTATTGGTTACTGGTTAAGAATGACAACTGCCAACTACCCACTAACAACTGCCAACTGTCAACTAACAACTGTCAAATAACAAATAACCAATAACAGACAAATAATCATGAACCGTTTTCGCACAGCCTGCACCACCCCCGGAGAATTTATAATTACCGCCGAAGTTGCCCCGCCAAAAGGTGGCGACATGACTCACACAATTCAAATGGCTGAACGCCTCAAAAACAGAGTGCACGCCATTAATATCACTGACGGAAGTCGCGCAGTGATGCGAATGTGTCCCCTAGCAGTTTCGGCGATTTTAGTGCAGCACGGAATTGAGCCAATTTGTCAAGTTGCTTGTCGCGATCGCAATCAAATTGGCCTGCAAGCGGATCTCATGGGAGCCCACGCTTTAGGCATTCGCAATGTATTAGCACTTACAGGCGATCCCGTGAAAGCCGGCGACCATCCGAAAGCAAAAAGTGTATTCGACTTGGAATCAGTACGACTGTTACAAGTCATCCAAAAAATGAATGGCGGCAAAGACTGGAATGACAAACCTTTAACCGACGGATTTACCGATTTATTTGTTGGTGCTGCCGTCGATCCGCAATGCCCCAGTTGGTCTGGTTTGCAAAGTAGATTTGAGAAAAAAGTAGAGGCTGGAGCACAGTTTTTTCAGAGTCAATTAATTACAGATTTTGAAGTTTTGGATAAGTTTATGCACCACGTTGCTGCGGGCTGCAACAAGCCAGTTTTAGCAGGAATATTTTTGTTTAAATCAGCTAAAAATGCTGAATTTATTAAAAAATACGTGCCGGGAGTTCACATCCCACAAGAGACGATCGATCGTTTAGCAAAAGCTCCAGAACCCTTGCAGGAAGGCATAAAAATTGCTGCCGAACAAGTCAAGCTAGCGCGGCAGATTTGTCAAGGAGTTCACATGATGGCTGTCAAACGAGAAGATTTAATTCCTCAAATTTTGGATTTGGCAGGAATCGAGCCACTGAGCTAAAATTAACCCACGGGGCGGGTTTTATCAACTATTAATGCCTAACATTAACGATCTCATAAACCTGCCCACCCCGCGCTAGCATTTTGAACATCAAACTGTAGGGCCAGGTTTGACCAACCATCAATGTATAAAACTAATGATCTCGTAAACCCGGCCTCCCCCGTTGTAGATAATCCAATAACTTCTGAGTTTGATTAATAAACTACTTTGCAAAATGCACGATCGACTAAACGGTTATTAAATAGGAGCAACTAACAATGACTGACTCAGAAATACTTAATTCTGATACCATTAAAATACTAAATACTAGCATATCCAAAGTTACAGTTTACACCGATCGCGCTTTGGTGACGCGCCGTGGCACAGTGACATTGACGGGAAACGAGCGAGAATTGGCGATCGCCTCTGTACCCGCAACCCTCGACACAGAGTCAGTCAGGGCCACGGGTGCGGGTACAGTTGCTGTGCGACTTTTGGGAGTGCGAACCGAAACAGTGTTTAGCAGCGAACCTGCGCGCGATCGCACTGCCGAATTAACCCAACAAATTAAGGAGTTACAAACCCAAAGACGAGGAATTAACGACAAAATAACCGCCCGAAAAATTCAGCTCCAATTTGTGGAAGGTTTGAGCGAAAAAAGCGTCGGTTTCTTTTCCAGCAGCATCGCCAAACAGCAGGTAGGTTTAAACGAAACTGGCGAATTGCTCAATTTTTTAGGAACTAATTACCTAAAATATGTAAGTGCGATCGCCCAACACGAAAGACAGCAGCGCGAATTAGACAAGCAAATAGAAGCTTTGCAGCAACAGTTGCGCCAAGTACACACTCCCCATTCTCAGCAAAGTTTTAACATCATTGTTGCCATAGAACCCAGCGGCAGTGGCAATTTTGAACTAGAAGTTTCCTATGTAGTCATGCGAGCCCGTTGGACTCCTCTTTACGACTTGCGAGTTAACACTACCAACAACCAAATTAATCTCAATTACCTAGCCGAAGTCAATCAAAATACAGGCGAAGATTGGACGGGAGTAGCGCTTACTTTATCTACAGCAAAACCCGGAATGGGAATGCTGCCCCCTAAATTAGAATGCTGGTATGTCGATATTCTTCGCTCAAAATCGCCTCCAGCAGCAGAATTTTACAGAGCGGGAATGACAAGAAGTATGGCATCATACGATTCTAAAGTAGGTGCAAGCGAAGTACCATTAGCCATGATGACTGAGCCTAGTGTTTCTGCAGCACCCGAACCCATAGAAGCTCAAACCGCCACAGCCCAAATATCGAAAGAAGGCGGCACCGTATCATTTCAAGTAGGCGGAAATACCAAGATTCCCAGCGACGGTACACCCCACAAAGTGACGATTTTTAGCGAAAATTATCCCTTTCAACCAGAATATATAGCCGTCCCGCGATTAGTCAGTTTTGCCTATTTGCAAGCAGTTGTTGTGAATCCGCTGACAGGCGCAACTCTTCTGCCCGGTAAAGCAAATATCTTTCGCGACAACACTTTTGTCGGCAGTATGCAGTTAGAAAATGTTTCCCCTGGCCAAGAATATAAACTGAATTTAGGAATAGATGAAGGGCTAAAAATAGAGCGGGAATTAGTGGAAAGACAAGTAGATAAAAAACTGATCGGTCAGCAGAGGCGCACGAGTTACGCTTATCGCTTAAATGTGACTAACCTGCGGCAGGTGCAGCTACACCTGACACTACAAGAGCAATTGCCAGTCAGCCGCAATGAACAGATTAAAGTGCGATCGACTCTGACTAATCCGAAGATAGTAGCAGGTGAAATGGGGCTGCTAGAATGGATAATGTCTCTGCCGCCGCAAGCAAAGCAAGAGTTATATTATCAGTTTGTTGTCGAACATCCTCCAGAGTTAACAGTCACGGGTTTAGATATTTAATACCAATGACTTGTCAGTTGTCAGTTACCTGTTCTCAGGAATTACATCTTCCTTCTTCCGACTTCCATCGGACTTCTTCCTTTGGCTATAAAGCAGCTTATTCCTTCCCGCCACACGCCACCAATTTTTTCTGTATACACAACTGTTGAAACACTAAATCTGCTATTGATTCATAAGCTGGGGCTGTGGGGTGTACGCCATCCCGAAAATAACTTTCTACCCTCGTTTTCGGCAATTTTGACCAGGCTGCATGAGTGTCTATGATTGGAATTTTCAAAGCTTTTAGCCGATCGACAAACTCGGATTTAAACTTCGGCTGATTCGGTACGGGCAGTAAATCCGCTCGATCGCAAGTATACAACACAAACAAGGGAATATTCTTAGCTCGCACCAAAGCAACTATTTGCTCAAATCGCTGCATATTTTCCATAAACCGTTGTGATTCCGACACCGGCACTCTCGCCGCAGGAGAATTCGGTACAAAAACACTTGACAATTCGGACATAACGTGTCTTTGAAACACTTCTTGAATTGCCAATAACGGTTTGCGATCCGGCATCAGCGGGTCATTTCCCACCCCCCCGCTGCTGCTTGGAGGTTGTAGCAAATCGTGAGTACCAATTTGCAAAATCACAGCATCGCTTTCAAAAGTGCCAAACTTGCGAATATATCCCAATTGATTGCCAATTCCCCAAGAACCTGCCGAAGCATTCAGCACCTCAACTTGCTTTTTTATGCCCAACAAACGCGCTTCAAACAATTCTGGAATAGTTTCTTGCTGATCGGTGGTATTATTACCGTTGAGAACCGAATCTCCTATCATCAAAATTCTGAGAGTACCTTCAAGCTTTGCTGAATCGATTTGTTCAGAACGCTGAGAAAATTGATTGTACTCAAGTCTATTGCCAAAGCGATATACAAGTTGATTTGGGGCAAATATATAGCCAGCCTTCGCATCAGCTTGCAGCAATGCCGGATTTCCGAATCCGATCAAGCGCAAGGCAAGTTCTATCGCACCCAAAGATGCGATCGCACAACCGACAATCCAATACTTAGCTTTCAAAAATTTACCTGTAATTGGTAAACTGTAAAGCCACGGGATAATCTTCTTGCTTCAAGCGTTGAATCACCAACTGCAAATCATCCTTATCCTTAGCAGACACCCGCACTGCATCTCCTTGAATCGAACCTTGAATCTTCTTAAATTCATCGCGAATCAATTTAGTAATTTGTTTCGCGATTTCCTGACTAATTCCTTTTTTAAGTTTAATTTCTTGACGCACCCGACTGCCGCTAGCAGGTTCAGCTTTACCGTAATCAAAAATTTTCAAAGATAAATTCCGCTTGGCGGCTTTAGTTTGCAAAACAGTGTGAATTGCATCGAGAGTAAATTCGCTGTCCGTATTGACAGTAATTGATTCTGCACCCAATTCCACAGTAGTTTTGGTATCTTTCAAGTCGTAACGGCTTTGAATTTCCCGCACAGTTTGGTCAACAGCGTTAACTAATTCTTGCCGATCGAACTCGCTGACAATATCAAAGGAATAACTAGCAGCCATAAATTAGTAATTGGTAATGGGGCATTGGGCATTGGGCATTGGGCATTGGGCATTGGCACGCGCAGGGCATTGGGCATTAACAACTAACCAATAACCAATAACCAATAACCAATAACCAATAACCAATGACTACTGAAAATTAGCCGTTAACAGCCATTAAACTGAAATAGAATAAAGAAACAGTGCAAGAAGAACTAATCGCAAACATGAGCGATCGCCCCAGCGGCACATTCAGAATATAGAAAACCGAAAACAACAACCGGGCGATCGTAAAAGCGATCGCAGCCCAACCCGCCGATTCCGAATCTACCCCCGTCACAAAAGCCATCAAAGCCGCCGCTGAAAACAGCATAAACGTCTCAAACGAATTTTGGTGAGCCCAAGTTGCCCGCTGAGCGTAAGCAGGCAACTTATCAAACATAGCGCGGGGGGCCGCTTGGTCATAGCCTAGCTGCAAGCGGGCGAACGCAACCACCAAAAACGGTGCGTAAACCAGCGCAGCAGCAGCCGCAATACAATCCAGCAGAATAACCGACACAGGCAATCCCAACACCATCATCCGCCTCGCAGTTCAATCAAAATAGAACAGAGTAACCACCTTGCGCTGTTCCTCCGCATCCTGGCAAGTTTTCAGCAAAGTGTGGCTTTCGTGAAAAGCAAAACAGATCAGTTGCTGGCAGCGAGAAATAATCTCCTGATTGCACATGGCGCTTGCTTCCGGGAGAGACAAGCTATCATTTTTGGGATTTTCTACCAAATGTATCACTTGTTCGAGTTGGTCGCGAGACTCCCGAGGCTGGCGACTCATGCTTTGTGGCAAAATCACCGTCAGCAGATTAGGATCTGCTCGCATTGCCCCCCGAATTGCGGCTGAATTGGTGCCTGTAGCGCCAGAAGTGATGAGCTGATTGCCTCCCAGAACTATGGCGTAGCTCAGCATCTCAATTAGCTGCTGGTGGGTAATAGGAACGTGGCGAGAACCCAAAAGAGCAAGCCGCTTGGAGCTGGTTTGCTGGATCGCCGCTAGTTCTTGTAAAAAATCATCTACTCTGGGTAGCTCAATTGATTGACTCAAAGAATTTATTAAATTAAATAAAACTACGTTGTGGATTTTAGCAGACTCACTAGCCATTGCCGCCAAAAAGAAGTTAAGAATTGCTGATTTACGGGATCTGACTAGAGCATGGGGAGATTTGAGGAAGCCAGAAGGCAGAATGTCTGAAGGCATTCGGCAGCCAGAGCTCAAGGTAGAATTCAAGAAAAATTGAGAATTTAAGAATTTTGGCTTTTTATTTATTTAAACAAAAAGTTCTCTCTGCCGAATACCTTCTTCCTTCAGCTCCGGCTCTCTTCTTAATGGACTCGATCGCTCAGGCCCAAGGATGCCATCATGCCATCAAGGTCAAAATGTTCTGCCATTAGCTGAGTAACGCATTCCACCTTGATCGGTTCGTGCAGGCGCACGCTGCCAAAGGTGCTGTCGATAATTTCCACCGTGGTTAAGGTATCCAAATCAACAGACAAAACCGGAATTTCCATTTCTTCTGCCCTGCCGATCACCAGCGGAGAAGGAGGCAAGTGGCCTGTCAAAATTAAGCACTGAGTCGAGCTCTCCAGAGCCGCTAGCTGAATGTCCGTGCGATCGCCCCCCGTCACCACCGCCATATTTCTCGCTTTGCGGAAATACTTCAGAGCAGAACTAACATTCATCGCGCCAATTGTCAAGGTTTCCACCATCAAGTCCAAACGGTCTCGACGGCACAGCACATCAGCTTTCAATTGGTGCACCAATTCTTTGACGCTGACACTTCGCAGCAAAGCACTTCTCGGCAGCATTCCCAAAACTGGAATACCCGCAGCCTCCAGAAAAGGCCGCACAGTCGCCGTTACGGATTCGAGTTTGTCCGAGGGAACGTCATTGAGTACCACGCCCAGCAACCGCGAACCCAAACGCTGTTTAGCCGACAGCAAATCGTCTACATACAGATCGATCGGGCGGGCTATCAACAGCACAGAGGCATCAACTGTCTCAGCGATTTGAGCCAAAGACAAATCAAACAGACTGCCCTCCTCCAAATTAGCTGGGCCTTCTAACAGCGCCAAGTCTCCGCTGGGAGCTTGCAAATATTGCGCTAAAGACTGGCGGTAATCTGTCTTGTCTTCTCCCCGCAAACGCTTGTGAATCGTCTCTTCATCCAAATACAGCAGTGTTGACGGCATCTGACTTTCTGAGAGCTTCAGCGTTTCTACCGCGAACCGCACGTCTTCGTCCTCGATCCCAGCTCCTGGCGAGCTGAAACAGGTTCCCAGAGGTTTGCCGTAGGCGACGGCCAGTCCTTTTGCCCGGAGTCCGAGTGCCATCCCCAGGGCGATGGCAGACTTGCCACTGTAAGCTTTTGTGGAACCGATCAGCAAATATTTAGTCAATTTGGGTACGCCTTCAATCCTCAATTTGCACCTGTCTATTTCAATAAATTTAGTTTTTCAACAGTATTTCTGAACAGATCCTCAATTTAGCAATACTATATTCTACTCGATTTTGTCGCTTTTGCGCCGATCGATTTTTTGATGGAAACTTTTATTCACCTGTAGGCAACCCTTTTCTTCGCATTTTTTTTCACATTTTTTGTGAAAACAGGGGTTTTATTATATTTTTTATCCGCAGCTTTTGACAATTACTCATAAAGCGTGAGTGCCTTAATAACCGTTTTTGGGGTGACAATTTCCCTAAAATTTTATTGCTTAATTTAGACCTTGCTACCGAGCAGTTTAAAATAAAAACAACACAGTATAAATATTGAGTGGAATTTTTTTTGCCGATCAAAGGCTTGTCAGTAGAATTAACGGCATCTTTCTATGGATAAAATACAGGTATTCCGTAGGGAGAAAGCATGGTCTTTGTCCTAATCAGTTTTGCATACCATTCAAAATGGATATGTATTATTAGTTATTAATTATTAGTGCGATCACCCGCGTTCAAACTGAGCGGTGGCAATGCGAGCAATAAGCTCCTTAGAATCGGGCTTATAGCTTCTAATATCAACTCCGCTAGCATCGGAATTGTAAAATCGAATCAACACTCAATACTCAACTATCATTGAGTTTTCCCATCCCGATTTAACAGTCAACAGTCAACAATAATTCCGGTGCAACCGGAATTGATATAAACACATAAATTTTCAGGCGACGTGGGCTGGCATTTCGGCAGCCCAAAGGCTGATTGCGATGCCAGCCCGATCGCAATTCAAGGGCTGTAGATTGATTTGCCTTGGGCGGATCTACAGTGCTTTCCTCTCAGCTACCGAGTCGCAAAATTTGAACGAAATCGGACGGCGCGATCGCACTCGCTTGCACCCCATTCAAAACTGCTAAGAGCTCCCCAGAGTTAGAAATTCTTATGAAAGTTGTGGGACTGGCCTCTTGCCCGTCTGTGCCTTGGCTAATACTCAGTTGAGTGAAAGTCAAACCGCCCGCTAAACTCAGCAAATCTTCCCCTTTCCTGAAGTCGGATATTACATCACTTCCTTGTGCGGGTGTCAAGACAAATAAGTCGCGTCCGCTGCCGCCGAGCAAAGTATCGCTGCCCTCATCGCCAATCAGCACGTCGTCGCCAGCACCGCCGACCAAGCTGTCACTGTCTTTGCCTCCCAAAATCGTATCGTCGCCAGCATCGCCGTTGATGGTATCGCTGCCTTCATTGCCGAACAGCAGGTCATTACCAGCACCGCCACACACTTGGTCTTGACCGCCAGCAATGCCGACAGGCAGGGGGCTGCCAATATCCCCAAACACCGTGTCATCGCCCTCGCCGCCACAGATAGAGTCATTGCCTTGGTCGCCGAACAGCGAGTCGCTGCCCGAGTCGCCTAAAACTACATCGTTGCCCTTGCCACCGCGCGCAGTATCGTTGCCGTCACCGCCAGAAATGGTATCAGAGGCATCCTGACCGCAAAGGCTGTCGTTTCCCTTGGCACCCAATAACAAGTCGTTCCCGGCGCTATCGCGGTCAGATTCGCTGTTGGTGCCACCGTAGAGGCTGTCGTTTCCCTCCTCGCCCACAACAGTGTCAGAACCCCGTCCGCCCCAAATCAGGTCGTTATCTTTGCCACCGAAACCAGCGTCGTTGCCCTTACCGCCGAAAATAGTGTCGTAGCCGGCTTGACCATTAAGGTAGTCGTCGCCGGGCCCGCCCAACAGCAAGTCGCGATCGACCTGTGGTCCAACAGGAATGTTGCTGATCAATCCGCCAAATAGGTTGTCGTTGCCTGCCAAACCGACAAGAACATCGTCTCCGCCCAAACCGTTGATGCCGTCACTGTCACTGGTGCCAGTGAGGATCTCGTTTGTATCCGTACCAGCCAGGTTGTTTTGAACAAGATTGAAACCGTGAAGAGGACTGATCTCCGGTAAGGTAATTTGCGCGCAAATGCAATCTGGATCTTCAGTTGGCGGCAGGGTGGGGACGGGAGTTGGTTCGGGGATTGGGGTTGGGGCTGGAGTTGGTGCTGGAGTTGGTGCTGGTGTCGGCGTCGGCGGCACGATAATTGTGGGCGAAAAGTTGATGACTGGTGCTGGAGTTGGTGCTGGTGTCGGCGTCGGCGGCACGATAATTGTGGGCGAAAAGTTGATGACTGGTGCTGGTGTCGGGGAAGAGATGTCGTTGTCGGCGATGGTGACAGTAACTGGTGCGATCGCCACTGGCAAGTATTCGGCCGCGCTGCCGGAGGCGACGCTGTGATTGATCGTGCCACTGTGCGCTCCTTCTACAACAGTGTCGTCGGTTGCTTTGACGGTGACTGTTTGCGGTGCATCCCAATTAGCCGGAGTGAAAGTAATGGGAGCGATCGCATCTATTTGACTGCCTGCAGCGAAATTGACCGTAACGTTAGCTGTCGGCGCTTTGGTAAGGACTATGCTGTAGCTGCCTGCTACACCGCCTTCTGCTGCATTGGTGCTGTTAGGAGTGACGGCAATGCCGGGGGAGTCGTTGTCGATAATCAACACATCGACTGGAGAAATACCGATATTGTTGTAAGCCAGATCCGTGCTGCTAGCGCTTGCTGCGATCGTACTCAGGTGTGTTCCTTCGACGGCGGAGTCGTCGGTTGCTTTGACAGTGGCGGTTTGAGGCAGGTTCCAGTTAGCCACAGTGAAGGTGAAGGAGGCGATCGCTTCTATTTGACTGTCTGTCGCGAAGCTAACTTTAACGTCGCTTGAAGGCTGCTCCGTTAATACCGCGCTGTAACTGCCATTTGCACCGCCTTCTGCTGCATAAGTAGTTGTGGGAGTAATTTTTACCCCGGCCGTCGAGGTAGCTGTGTCGTTGTCGGCGATGGTGACAGTAACTGGTGCGATCGCCACTGGCAAGTATTCGGCCGCGCTGTCGGCGGCAACGCTGGAAAGAATGAACCCGCTGTGCGCTCCTTCTACAACAGTGTCGTCGGTTGCTGTCACCGCTACTGTTTGCGGTGCATCCCAATTAACCGGAGTGAAAACGAGCGGAGCGATCGCATCTATTTGACTGCCCGCAGCGAAATTGACCGTAACGTTAGCTGTCGGCGCTTTGGTAAGGACAATGTTGTAGCTGCCTGCTACACCGCCTTCTGCTGCATTGGTGCTGTTAGGAGTGACGGCAATGCCGGGGGAGTCGTTGTCGATAATCAACACATCGACTGGAGAAATACCGATATTGTTGTAAGCCAGATCAGTGCTGCTAGCGCTTGCTGCGATCGTACTCAGGTGCGTTCCTTCGACGGCGGAGTCGTCGGTTGCTTTGACAGTAGCGGTTTGAGGCAGGTTCCAGTTAGCCACAGTGAAGGTGAAGGAGGCGATCGCTTCTATTTGATTGCCTGTCGCGAAGCTAACTTTAACGTCACTTTTTGGCTGGCTGTTGAGGGCTACTTGATAGGTGTCGGTTGCGCCGCCTTCGGCGACTATGGTGCTGCCGCCTGTTTGGGTAACAGTCACGCCAGCAGGAGCAGTAGTAGCTGTGTCGTTGTCGGCGATGGTGACGCTAACTGGTGCGATCGCCACGGGCAAGTATTCGGCCGCGCTGCCAGGGGCGACGCTGTGATTGATCGTGCCGCTGTGCCCTCCTTCTACAACAGTGTCGTCGGTTGCTGTCACCGTTACTGTTTGTGGTGTATCCCAATTAGCCGGAGTGAAAGTAATGGGAGCGATCGCATTTATTTGACTGCCCGCAGCGACATTGACGGTAACGTTAGCTGTCGGCGCTTTGGTAAGGACTATGCTGTAGCTGCCTGCTACACCGCCTTCTGCTGCATTGGTGCTGTTAGGAGTGACGGCAATGCCGGGGGAGTCGTTGTCGATAATCAACACATCGACTGGAGAAATACCGATATTGTTGTAAGCCAGATCCGTGCTGCTAGCGCTTGCTGCGATCGTGCTCAGGTGCGTTCCTTCGACGGCGGAGTCGTCGGTTGCTTTGACAGTGGCGGTTTGAGGCAGGTTCCAGTTATCTGAGGTGAAGGTGAAGGAGGCGATCGCTTCTATTTGACTGTCTGTCGCGAAGCTAACTTTAACGTCACTTGAAGGCTGCTCCGTTAATACCGCGCTGTAACTGCCATTTGCACCGCCTTCTGCTGCATAAGTAGTTGTGGGAGTAATTTTTACCCCGGCCGTCGAGGTAGCTGTGTCGTTGTCGGCGATGGTGACAGTAACTGGTGCGATCGCCACTGGCAAGTATTCGGCCGCACTGCCGGAGGCGACGCTGTGATTGATCGTGCCACTGTGCGCTCCTTCTACAACAGTGTCGTCGGTTGCTGTCACCGTTACTGTTTGTGGTGCATCCCAGTTAGCCGGAGTGAAAACGAGCGGAGCGATCGCATTTATTTGACTGCCCGCAGCGACATTGACGGTAACGTTAGCTGTCGGTTGAGTATTGAGGGAGACTTCGTAACTGCCTGTCACGCCGCCTTCGGCAGCAGTCGTGCTCGCAGGAGTAATTGTGATGCTGGGCGTATTGGGAGTAGCGACATCGTTATCGGTGATGCTGACTGTTACCGGCGCGATCGCCACTGGCAGATATTCCGCCGCACTATCGGCGGCAATGCTGTGGTCGATCGTGCCTGTGTGCAGCCCTTCGACTAAACTGTCGTCGGTAGCTTTCACCGTGACTATCTGCGGTAGGTTCCAGTTATCTGAGGTGAAAGTAAATGTGGAAATCGAATCGATTTGAATGCCCGTGTTGAAGTTGACATTAACAGGCGCAGTCGGTTTGCTAGTTAGCGCTACCTTGTAACTGCCTGTGGCGTCGCCTTCGGTAGCAGTCGTGCTCGCAGGAGTAATTGTGACTCCGGCGGTATCGTTGTCGGTAATTTGGGCCGTCACCGAGGCAGTAGCAATCAGGTCGTATTTCGCGTCTGTACTGGTGACTTGGTGTGCGATCGTACTGGAGTGCGTGCCTTGAGCTACACCATCGTCCACGGCTTGCACATTCACCAGTTGAGGCACGTTCCAGTTGTCGGGAGTAAAGTTGAGAACGATCGGGTTTCCGCCTCCAGTCCCCAGGTCGCTTTGGGCGTCGGGCGAAGCGGTGACAGTAACATCGGCAGCAGGCTGGCTGGTCAATACCGCCGTATAGCTATCCGTAGCCCCACCTTCGCCGATTTTGGTGGTGCCGCCAGTCTCGGTAATTTTTACGCTCGGTGTGTCGTTGTCGGTAATGTTAGCGGTGAGGGTAGCAGTCGCAGTACCATCAACGGTAATTGGAACCGCAGCACCGTCGTAATTGGCGTCTACACTACTGGCTGTGTGAGCGATCGCGCTAGTGTGAGGAGATGCTTCCGCTATTTGATCGTCCACTGCCTCGATCGTAACGGTTTGCGGCACATTCCAGTTGTTGGGGGTAAAGTTGAGGGTGAGAGGGACACCAGTACCGACTCCCAAGTCTGTCTGGGTATCAGGGTCAACATTGACGATTACAAGGTCACTAGGCTGGCTTTGGAGTACGACTGTATATGTGTCTGAAGTACCGCCTTCTGCGACATCCGCACCCGCTGTTGAGGTGATTATGATGCCTGCGGTGTCATTATCAGTGAGAATATCCAGATTGGCGGTGTTCTGAACAACACCAATCCTAGCATTGGTGGGATTGGCTAAGGTGAGGGTGAGGTTTTCGGTGGGTTCAACTAAGCTATCATTATTGATCGGAACGGTGAGGGTAGCAGTGGTTTGATTGGTCAGAAAAGTGATAGTTTGGGTAGTGAAAGTAAAATCTATTCCGTCTCCCAAGGTAGCCCCGCCTGTAGCGCTGCCGTTGCTTAATTTTACGTCTACAGTGGAATTTCCCTGGGCTATGCCGGTGCGGTTGATGGTAATGTTTGCTTCAACTAATGTCCCATCTTCGTTGACGTAATAGTTGGGTTGAGAGAAATTGAAGACGGGAGGAGCGTAGATCAACACTGCCGAGTCCAAGCTCGAATCGCTAGTGTCAGCGATCGCTAATCTCAGCTTACTGCGGACATTTGGGATGACGAATACTTGTGGCGTTGATAGCACTTTTGTAAAACCATCCCAGGTTGTTTTAAAAATCTGTGGAGTCGACGTGTTGTCAACGTATAACGCTGGGTTTTGCGGTGGGAAATCGGGGGTTGGGGGGTTTGTGTTGGGGTTGCCGGCTTTGCCGTTATTAATATTGTTAACGGAAACAAGTTGCTTTTCAGTTCCCGGAATTGCGGAAATGAATACGTCATTTAGGTAAAAGCCAAATACATCGTTGAATTCTGTATTTACATACTCGTTATACTCCTCAGAAGCAAACACGTATTCCAAACTAAACTGGTTTTGCTTGGGTATAAACTCGAATTCGAGAACGGCAGCATCATTAGTAGTGGTCGAACTTGAGTTCGTATCCACAAGAAGCTGACTAAGAGCAGCATCCCCATCCTTAACATTAAACCCACCCAGGTCTATACTAGATTCGGGATTTGCGATATCTCCTGTGCTGAAAATAACACCTGCTTCAAGATTTAGGCCGTCGGAAATACCTCCCCCGAAACTGCCTGCGGCCCGATTATCACCCGTGTATTTCACACTACCAGGAACGACTGAGCCTGAGTCCCCAATAATAAATTGAGCGAGTTGGTCAGCAGTGATACCACTATTAAGATCATTAGTTATCAGAGCCATAATACACCTCTTGGAAAAATTGCTAGGTTTTCATTTGTAGCTACAATATCTTCTTATATGTAGCGTTCTCTCTGTTATGCACTTACTCAAAATTATCTAGGAGTAATTACAATAACTGATATTTGACGTTTTTCTACTTAAGTGTTTGCTAAATAGTGGCTAGAAGGAATTGCTATAATTTAATTCGGCTTTCAGCGGCTTACTTGCAAAATTTAAGCATGACAGTACGATCGCCCTAATGGCGTTTGAGAAATTGTCTCAGAGAACCCATAACAAAAAAAATCAGGACTTATATTAAATCCCTTTGATCGCAAGATTACTTAAAATTCTTGCTGATGACACGTGGGATTATTTAATCTATTTTCGTAGAAATTAACTCATCCTAATTTGGTTCTCATCCTCGCATATCTCAGTAATATTGCTGAGTTTTTTTACAAAAATTAATACATGAAAAAAGTTCGGAGTTTGGTGCGAAAAATGTGTCTTGCCTCACATTTTGCACCTATCCGAAATAGGTTTTTGCGCTTTTCCCACAACAAATACAGCAGTTTTCAATTGGATGAAATACAGGTAGGGACTCAGGTAAAGCCTGAGTCCCTACGGGAAATCTGTATCACGCTCAACAGAAAACTGCGGTAGATTTACTTACTTTACCAATGGGGATAAGTGCTGGCTCCCAAAGGGATTATTGAGAATGATCCAAGAACTCACTTACTATTTCCACTTCTCAAATAGGGCTGGCGCACCAATCATGTAATATTGCCGTCGTGGCTTTACACTATTGATGCGCCAGTTATAGCGCCCGTCAATCGATTTTAGATTTTAGATTTTAGATTTTAGATTGAAGAAAGCTACCCCACTGATAAATCCGGGGGTTTGCGATCGGGAGCGAGGAGCTTTTTTATCGATCCCCGAATCAATCCGGGGGCCCCGGATTAAATTGCTTGATTGTCAATGGCGGACTTTCGGGAGTGCGGCTGCGGTGAAAGTTATTCATCCATTCGCATCAGCTTGCGGTAAAACGTTTTAGAAAAATCGACGGTACGAGTTCGCTGAAAAGTAAGGAGAACCTCAATTAAGCAACTAACAAACTCAGAGCTTTGCATAGTCACTTCGTAGCTGAGTTCAGCATTGCCGTCAAACAACACCCGACAGCGGGTTAAGTCGATCGGCAGCGACGAGATATTCCAACTAGCGACAAACGGCACGCTCTCCCCGCCGTCAATTTTTCTTGCCCCCTCCAAGCTTTTGAGCTTGTAGAGGCCAATAGCGTGCGGTAAAAACTTGCGCCTAGGCTCTTGACAGAAAGGCGCGTAGACTTTCACTTCTTTGTCATCGGCTGGCTTGAGTTGAGGAATAGACATATTTCCACCTCAGACAATTATTACTAACAGATAGTTTAGATCCCCAGAAAAAACTAGCAGATATTCCAGGTCGATCGCAAGCAAAAGTCAACCCAAATACTCTATGCAGTGCCCCTTTACCAGGGCCGTACAAGCACCGAACCCGCTGGTTGTCCTCCCGTCCGCTTTCGACAAAAGCCCAGAAACTGATACAGTAGATGCTTATATCTAAAATCAAAAACTATTGGTGGTTGAATCAAGTAACCTATGCAGGAGAGTTCTTGGCCAGAAAACGACGCTCGCAGCGAGCTTAACTTGGACATCTCTGATTTAGCTCAAGAAGAGCTCAAGAGTTTGACCTCGCACTCGAAGCTCAGCAAAGTATTTGCTATACCAGACATTGGCGACAGGGTGTTTGACGCGGAAACAAAAGCAGAGCTCCCGGTTGCGGTGTCTATGCCGGGAACTCCCTCTTTTCCTCAAAATCTGTACCGGGGACGCCGCGGAAAAGCTGCCGCAGTGCTGACTGCGATTTGGGCCGGCACGATCGCCCTGCACTTGATTTCTTGGGGTGCGTGGGTAGTGTGGGGGTTGACGGGACTGCTGTGGATGCACGCATTTCGAGTTTTGTTTGCTTCGCCCAAGCCCGCACTGCCGCCTCTTGCCGATGAAAGTCGAGAGGATTGGCCTTATGTGTCGCTGCTGGTGGCCGCGAAAAATGAGGAGGCGGTGATTGCCCGATTCGTAGAATCCATCTGCAATGTAGACTATCCGATCGACCGCTACGAGGTTTGGGCGATCGACGATCACAGCAGCGACGACACGCCGCTAGTATTGGAACAGCTAACCAAAAAGTACCCTCAGCTCAAAATATTTCGCAGAGGAGCAAATGCCAGCGGCGGCAAGTCGGGAGCCCTGAATCAAGTGTTGCCGCTGACTCGCGGGGAATTTGTCGGCATATTTGACGCCGACGCGACGGTAACGCCGGATTTGCTGCGCCGGGTGCTGCCAGTGTTCCAAGGAGAAAAGGTAGGGGCTGTGCAAGTCAGAAAAGCCATCGCCAATGCTTCGGTAAATTTGTGGACTCGCGGCCAAGAAGCAGAAATGGCTCTCGACAGTTTTTTCCAGCAGCAGCGGATTGCGATCGGCGGCATTGGAGAATTGCGCGGTAACGGCCAATTCATGCGTCGCACCGCCTTGGAAAGCTGCGGAGGCTGGAACGAGGAGACGATTACCGACGACCTGGATTTGACGGTGAGGCTGCACCTAGACCGATGGGACATTGAATTTCTCGCTTTCCCAGCCGTGTCAGAAGAAGGAGTCACTAACGCTCGCGCTCTGTGGCACCAGCGCAATCGCTGGGCAGAAGGCGGCTATCAGCGTTATCTTGACTACTGGCGGCTAATTTTGCGGAACCGCATGGGAACTGGGAAAACTTGGGATTTATTTGGATTTTGGGTATCTCAATATTTCTTACCCACAGTAGCCCTACCCGACTTTGTGATGTCAATTGCGCTGCGCCGGATGCCGATCGCCAGTCCCATAACTTTTATGACCCTTACATTGTCGGTGGTGGGAATGTTTGTCGGTTTGCGCCGCACTCGCAAAGAGACCAAATTTGACGTTAAAAGAGTTTTTGTCACCTTGCTGCAAACGCTGCGGGGTACTGTGTATATGTTCCACTGGCTGCTGGTAGGGACTGTGACGGCTCGGATTGCGGTACGACCCAAGCGGCTCAAATGGGTCAAAACCGTCCATCAAGGCGCTGTTAATAGCATCAAGTAAACAATTCACAGAAATATCTCGGCACAGTATCGCCGAAAATCCGAAGATTTTCCGAGGCAAAAAAACACCAACGCTCGCCAAATATCTCCCCGCCAGAGCCACCAGTAAAATTTGGCAATTCCGAGAAAAAAACTCTTTGGTAATAGGTAATCGGCGAGCGGTAATAGCGAATAAGTAATCGGCCATACAAAAGTCGAAAATTAAAAGATAAAAGCGAGAATTTTTAACTTTTAACTTGACAAAAAACCAATTACTATCTATTAATTATGAATTGCCAATTAGGACGAATTGCTTGTTGCCAACTACCCGTCACCCGTAATTGATAAATGGATTTGTTAGAGTACCAAGCTAAATCTTTATTTCGCCAGATGGCAATTCCGATTTTGCCGTCGCAGCAGATTGACAATCCCGCCGACCTCAAAGGACTGAAAATTCCTTACCCCGTTGTACTCAAATCGCAAGTGCGGGCTGGGGGACGGGGCAGGGCAGGCGGTATCAAGTTTGTAGAAAATACGATCGATGCAGTAGCAGCCGCCCAAACAATTTTTAATTTGCCGATCGAGGATGAATATCCCCAAGTCCTGCTGGCAGAAGCTAAGTATAACGCCGACCAAGAATTGTACTTAGCGGTACTCCTAGACCCCGTAGCGCGACGCCCGGTTCTTTTGGGTTCGAGCCAAGGAGGTATGGATGTCGAAGGGTCGATCGAGCAAATGCAGCAAGTTGCCGTAGATCAAGAATTTTCCCCATTCTACGCGAGGCGTCTAACACTGAAAATGGGATTGCAGGGAGACTTGATTCAATCGGTGAGCACCATTGTCGAAAAAATGTACCGGCTGTTTGCCGAAAAAGATTTAGATTTAGTAGAAATCAATCCTCTCGGCATCAGCCCAAGGGGAGAGGTAATGGCTTTAGACGGTAAAGTCACCGCCAACGACGATGCCTTGGGACGACATCCAGATTTGGCAGCACTCTCGGAGAAGAAGCAAAGCAGCGGGTTGGCACGGGAAAGAAGAAGTCCCCATGCTGGGGGCGATCGCTCCCATTCCCACTCGAAGGTTCAGCAGTCGCCGGAGTTTGACCCCAAATCTAAATCCCCAATCTCGAATTCCGAATCCCTGCAATTAATCGAACTAGACGGGAATATCGCGATTTTGTGCAACGGAGTGGGCCTGACAATGGCAACTTTAGATGCTGTAACCCACCAAGGAGGAAAACCCGCTAATTTTGTGAATATTGGTTCCCTAGACCGCTACGATGCAGCAAATGCCCTACGCGATCGCGTGGAGTTGGGTCTGGAGTTAGTCGCTCAGGATAAAAGCGTTAAGGTGATACTTGTAAACATTTTGGGCAGCGCCTCCAAGACGGAGGAAATAATCGCCGCAGTAGCCGGCTATTTGGAACGGAAAGCTCGCGCTAACCGCCACATCCAAGTTGTGCTGCGGCTGGTAGAGATCGATGCTGATGCTGTTAAAAAGCGTTTGGGACAGTTGCCGGTGCAGCTAGCTAGCACTTTGGATGAGGCCGCGGCCGCTTCTGTATCCTCCGCCAAGTAGCGACAGTCGATCGGCAAAAGACGAGAGTTATGGACAGACGAAGGCCTTCTGCTTTTTAAAGATCGAGTGTCAAGTGGGAAAAAATGAATTTAACTCCTGAAAGCAAAGTCCTAGTACAGGGCATTACAGAATCTCCCGCGTCCACCCGCGCCGCCCTGATGATGAAAGCATACGGCACGAATGTAGTCGCCGGTGTTAGTCCCGGTCGGGGGGGGCTGGAAGTGGAGGGAATTCCGATTTTTGATTTGGTAGAACAAGCAGTGGCTGCAGTGGGTCACGTTGACACTGCGGTAATTTTGGTAGACGCTTACTCGGTGCTGGATGCTGCTTTAGAAGCGATCGCCGGAGGAATTCGGCAAATCGTGATCGTTACTGGGGGAGTGCCTCCTCTGGATATGGTGCACTTAGTCAGAAAAGCAGAAGCCACCGAAACTTTGGTAATCGGGCCCAACAGTCCGGGGATTATTGTGCCCAACAAACTCCTGCTGGGAACTCACCCCAAGGAATTTTACACTCCCGGCCAGGTGGGAGTGATCAGCCGCAGCAGCACTTTGACTTACGAAGTTGCCCTAGAACTGACGGAGGCTGGGTTGGGACAGTCGATGGCGGTTTGTATTGGCTGCGACGCAATTGTCGGTTCTTCTTTTATGCAGTGGCTGCAACTTTTGGACGAAGACGACAGTACGGAAGCGATGGTTTTGGTAGGGGAAGTTGGCGGGTGGAGTGAACAAGCTGCTGCTTCTTACATCGCTTCGGCGATCGACAAACCCGTGGTTGCTTATCTAGCCGGCCGCTACGCTCCCAAGGGGCCGTCTTTGGGCCACGCCGGCATCCTGATCAGTTCTAGGGCTGCTGCCCAGAAAGCCTTTGGAGTTACGGCCCCAAACAAAATGGCTGCCTTTGAAGAGGCGGATATACCTGTGGCGGCTCGACCTTCAGAGATTCCTAAGTTGCTCAAAAAATTGCTAAAGAAAAATTGATTGCTTTGGGAGTTTTCACACAAGTCCTAACCCTCTTGGGGGTTGGGATATGGGTAGGGCGGGGGCGGGTTTGGTCTCATATCATTTCCGGTTACACCGGAATGATGTTGACTGTTGACAGTGAACTCGGATTTACTATTCCGATGCTAAGGGATTTGATATCAAAAGTGTCTGCAGAATGCCACAAGAGCCGCTTCAACCCGCCTTTAGGACACATTTATGATTTTTTTACCAAAGCCCTCTGACTGGCGTCACAGGCTGCGGTGCGGGTGCTGGCAAGGGCGCGACGCGGCGCGGCGCTGGAGGCGGAGTTGTTGGCTGCACGCTGCGGCGAGGTTCGATCGGACTTTCGGTGCGATTTGTTTCAGTTGTGCGAGTTGTCGATCGCGTCACATCTTCAAGCAGGCTTCGCAGAGTTCCGGCTATACTCTGAACTTTCCCAACAGCGGTGCGAAGGCTGGCAACATCTACGTAAACCTCGTTGAGAGGATACTTTTTCAGGATTTCTAGCAGCGATACCTTACCGTCATCCCCGGATGCCAGGATCATCGCTGCCCGCAAAGCTTTCCCGCTTTCTGTGCGGCGCTGAGTCCGAATTGCTTGACCGATGTCGTCAGTGATTTTTTCTCCTGGGGTGCTGTAAACTACCCTGGCCAGATTAGCAGGCTTTAAACCAATTTCTAAACCCATGAACCCCCGCAGTATTTGCGCGTCCATTTTGGAGAACCGGATAATTTGTTGGAGAGTTGGCGTCGTCGTGCCGTTTTTAGCAAAGTCTTCTAAGTCGCTGATATTGATGGCTTGTCTGATCGGGCCAAAGGTGAGGACCACTTTTTCTGCCCCTAATGCTCTACTACTGCTAGATAATATGCTCCCGCTTGTTCCTAAAAGTAGGGCAATGCCGATCGATACAAATTTTGTTAATTTCATATTCACCGCTACATTAAAATTATTTTTTCGAGATTTGTACATTTTTGTACATTATAGATGCAGCAGTTATATTCTACAAGGTCGCCAGTGTGATTTGTGCCTGCGTCACACCCACAATCTCGACCGAGACTTTTTCTCATCTTGACTTTAAGAATAAGTAACCATATCGGCAGACATATTTTTGATTCTCTTCATTCTGCCTTCTACCTTGTACATCAGAGTGCCTTGTACATCAGAGTGCCTTCAGCCTTCTACATAAGTGCCTTTTAGAAGTTATGTTGAAAACCAAGCGCAAATCCAAAAAATCTAAACAAAAGCACAGCGAAAAAACCACAGCGCTCAGCAAAAAAGAAGTAGCAGCACAAAAACGCAAAACTTCACAAAAGCGCAATGAATTGGTGCAGGCGATCGCCATAAGCTGCTTAGTCACCGTTGTTCTCAGCATCCCCCTGTTGTTCGTAGCCGGCCCTAAGATTGCAATTGCAGGAGGCGGAGCCACAGCCATCTTGCTGCTTTCCTACAAATACCCCCGTCAAGCTTTGTGGGCTTTTCTAATTTACCTGCCTTTCAGTGGTACAATTACCTACGCAATTGGCGGCGGAAATGCTGCTTTTCAAGTAGCCAAAGATGCTTTCTACATACCAGCTCTCATCGCCCTAATTCAAAGCTGCAAAAAGAAACAGTTGCGCCTGTTCATTCCCAAACAAATGCTTTCTACCTTTAGCATCCTGTTGATGATGGCAATGCTGACTTTAATTTTTGTCAACGGGGAGATGCAGCTCAACCCTATGAAAGGCGACAAACCAATTCTGCAAGGAATTCTCGGCTTAAAAGTATTGATAGGTTACATACCGCTGATTGCTTGTACCTATTATCTGCTCCGCACCAAGAAGGATTTGGTATTTTTTAGTCGAATGCACATCGTTTTGGCGATCGTTTGCTGCCTTCTCGGTTTGATTCAGTACCTGTTGCTGCAAAGTGGAAAGTGTGCAGGAACCAGAGGAATGACCGGAGCCGAATTATATAAAGCAACGCTGGAAGCTAGATGTTTTGTCGGCGGTTCTTTGGTGTTCAGTCCAGAAGTCAAGATGGTCCGCTTGCCGGGAACTTTTGTCGCGCCTTGGCAGTGGGCGTGGTTTTTAATTTCTAATGCTTTTTTAACCTTTGCCTCTGCCTTTTGCGACCCTTCATTCTGGTGGCGAGTTATCGGTTTATTTGGCATGGCATTAGTATTTGCCAATGCAGTTATTTCGGGTCAAAGAGCTGCTTTAATTATGGTTCCCCTTGCTACAGCAATCCTGCTAGTTCTCACCGGTCAATTAGTTAATTTAAAACGATTTATTCCCGTCGGTGCAGGACTGGCGATTCTGCTATTTGTCGGTGCAGCTATTAACCCGGGAATTGTCGAGCAACGGTGGGATAGTTTTGTTAGTCGCTGGAATGCTGCACCGCCCCAGCAGTTTCTCTTTAATCAGTTCGAGCAGAGCAACAATTTTATCATTGACAAACCTCTTGGTAAAGGTGTGGGACGAGCCACTAATTCAACGCGAATATTTGGTGCCACGCAGCTAATTGAAACTTTCCAACCTAAGTTGATATACGAACTCGGTTATCCGGGAATGATTAGTTTTCAGGTAATGCTTTTACACTTAGCTTTTCTAACTTTTAGAGCTTACCGATCTGTCAAGGACAAAAGTTTGCGGAGTTACGGAGCTAGTTTTTGGGTGTTTGTTGCATTTATTACGATCAATACTCAATACTATCCGCTGGATGTAGATCCAGTGTCCGTGTATTATTGGGTTTTAGCTGGGGCGATTTTAAAGTTGCCCAAAATTGATAAACAGGTGCAGGATGAAAAACACCAGGAAGTTGATTCAAATGAATTGCAAGTTCAGCAGCCATTAAAGGAGAAAAAAATTATTGCATCTTCCCCAATTTGAGAATATTTTTGAGTTTTGAGTTTGGTGGATTCTTTCTTGTTCAGTAACCCGCTTTCGCTCCAAGGCGATGCAAAGATAGCCCGCCCTGCTAGGTTTATCTGTACTAAAACCCACCCCAGCAGCATATTTTGGCTTTTAACTTCACTGCGGTTGCCAAACCGGAGTGCCAGCATTCAAATCCTTGTCATTTGTCAATTTAGTCAATGCCGAACCGTCTCGATTAATTACATACAAGTTGCTTTTGTCTCCTTGGATTTCGTTAAATATAAAAGCAATTTGCTGGCTGTCAGAAGACCAAGCTAATTGAGAAATTCCCGACGGTTTTAGCCGGGTAGCTAGTTGATTTAGCTGGTTCCCGTCAGCATTGATTGTGTAGAGTTTTTGATTATTGAACTCTCCGGCGACGAAAGCAATAAATTTGCCATCGGGCGACCACGAAAGTTCGTCGTAGTTTCTGGGTTTTCGGGTGAGATTCTTGGCTGTCCCCCGGTTAATGTCGAGCAGGTAAATATCTTGCTGTTCGCCTGATGAATCGCCAGGTTTATTGTAATAGTAAGCAATGCGGCTGCTGTCTGGCGACCAAAATATTTTGACGTTGTAAACCTCATTTTGCGGGTTGTTTATCAAATTTTTGATTTGGGTTCCATCGGCATTAATTGTGTAAATTTGCTGTTTCGGATAAGCGCCAAACAGGAAAGCAATTTTTGTGTGATCGGGCGACCAAACAAGCTCACTTCCGCCGGATACATATTCGCCGGGACTTTTAGTCAGTTTGGTCATTCCCGAACCGTCGGCATTCATTTTATAAATATTTTTATCCTTAATAAATGCTACCTGCTGACCGTCCGGCGAAAGGTAAAATTCTGATGAGATTTCTGTTTTAGGCGGATATCCTCCTACTTCCAAGTTCCTAACTAATTTAGTTCCTTGGATGCCAGAAGTGCCGCTTATATAAAGTGACTGACTGCCGGGGGCATCAGAGGTAAAACCGTCGCAAGAACGGGCAAAAACAAGTTTCTGGCTGTTGGACAACCAAGCTATTGCAAAATTAGCTGCTTTGCAAGAATCCCCAGCAAACTGTTTAGTTAGTCGGGAACCGTCAGCATTGAGTGTATAGAGGTCGGTGTCTCCGCTAACGAAAGCCAGTTGCTGGCCGTTGGGCGACCAAACTAGGGTATAGCTAACATCTATATTGGGTGCTAGTTCGCGGCGGGAGGAACCGTTAGCATTGACTGCAAATAAACTGTTTCTAACCTCGCTGCCGCGCCTCTGGAGAGCCACAAACGCCAGTCTGCTTGTTTTTTGGGCTGCTGTGGTCGGAGGGCTTTGCAGGCTCAAAAACAAGGTGATTGAGAGTGTTAGGGAGATTAGGGCGATCGAGCTAAGTTGCAATAATTTATTCAAACGCATTTTGTTGGTTTATTGGTCTGTTTATCGGTCGGTTTATCTGTAGTTCACAGTGTTTGTCTGTCGATATGTCGCGACAGCCTCAAACTCTGTTTAATTCTGCCAATAATTAGCTCGAACATTTTTTTGCGGGACGGATTCTTGCTGCTGGGCGGCATCCCTAACTCGCAACACATCAAGTTCAAGTCAGTTGCATTCATTGCCAACAATTTTTGCCTCACCTCTTCTTCTTTACCATTCTTAGCTTGTAGACGCAGTTCTTCATAAACTTCTAGAACATTGGCCGCCGATAAATTCGCAGGTTTATTAACATCAGTACCCCTGGGGATATCCGAAGTTTTTGAGCCAGCAGAAATCACTCCCCGCTTGACTTGAGTCTCAAGCCGGGTTAATTTTCGAGCAACGTCCCGTAAGATTTCCTTAAGTTCGCCAATTTCCTCAACCAACCCCCCGCTTTCTTGTTCGGAAGCAGCCAAAATTTCTTTTTTACTCATTTCAGATACTCCTCACACTCGCGCCATAGTTTTTCAAATTCTCTAACTAATTCTCGCGGCAGTTCTCCCTCATTAATCGCCCGTTTTAGCCCGACGCTTTCGCGAATCGTCGATTCTAAGAATCTAACTTCTATGTTATTGTCTTTTGATATCTCATCGCAAAGTCTCTTTACTTCTCTCATGTAAAACTGAACTTCATTTGTCAGCAATCCTCCATAGATTTTAGCTTTATTCATAAACACTGCTATCTTGGGAAACGGATAAGGCTCAATCCGTTTCTGAAGCGAGTTTAAAACTAAACTCAATCCCCTAGAACCAAAATAATCTGGATTGACTGGAATTAATATTAAGTCGCAGCAAGAGAGTACGCTGTAGGTGAGGAGACTGAAGGAAGGCGAACAGTCAAAAAGCATCAAGTCATATTTGGGGAGATTGGCAGAGTTGGCGATTTTGCCGATGAATCTGCGGATGAAGTCTTTAACACTTTTCCCCTCAAATCCATCGATATCCAACCAATACAATTCTTCCACTGAAGGGACAAAATGCAACTGTTCGTCAATCTGATAAATGGTGTCGAAACCAACGGGAAATTTAAAATTTTGTCCGGCTTTTTTAAAGACTTCTAGAGCGTCGTAAATTGTAAGTCTATGCTTGAGAGATTTTTCGTACCACTTACCAAATTTATCATCTAAATGACCTGTATTTTCGTTAAGTCCGATCGCCTCTGTGAGCGACATTTGCGGATCTAAGTCTAACATCAAGACTTCTAAGTCGGTTCCTTGGGATATAATATTTCCCAGACTCCAAGTGACGGTGGTCTTTCCGACACCGCCTTTGAAGTTGATTACTGCTATTGATTTAGGACTCATGGCTGGCTTTGTTTGGATTTTGCTCAAATATAAATTAAAACATATTGTGGCGGTTAGTCGATCGCGCGATCGGGCATGAGAATCCCGATGTGTCGATTGACATAAAAAGCAGACTATGATATAGAAAACTATCATAAAATAAATAGCACCTTATGTCAAATCAACTAACTCATTTGCAAATCAAAAATTTTCGCTCACTAGCAGATGTAAACATTCAAATCAACCCTCTCAACATTATCTTCGGCCCTAATGGAGCTGGAAAAACTACATTACTCGATACCATCTGGTTTGTGCGAGACTGTGCCATCAGGGGTGTTGATTTAGCTTCTTCTGAGAGAGATCATGGGATTGGTCTGCTGTGGGATGGAGCCGATGAGGGGGAAAATATATCAATCAAAATTGTAACCCCATCGGGTGAATACGAAGTTTCATTTGGTTATTCTTCAGGTAGAATCGAACCTTTTGCGGGAGAAAAGCTTTTTTCCAATCATGATAATAAATTGATTGTTCGCATTATAGGCAGTGACAAAGCTCAGGTTTATCGTACAGACCTGCAAGAATTAGAATTCATTACACTTAGAGAACCAGAGAAATTAGCCCTAAGCCGATATGTAGCATTTGAGAATAGCGAACCCGCTGCCTCTAACATAGACAACTTATTGCGCGTTGTTCGCAACTATAACTCCCGGTCAGCTTCTTTGTTCAAGATAAAGCGATTTGGTTCAGAATCTGATTCTGGAGAGCGATTACAAGACAGGTGCGAAAATTTATGGTCAGTTTTGCGGAATTTACATGATAAGCGAGTCATTGATGAACGCTACGATACAATCATCAGTTTCATGCAAGAGAGCTTTCCAGCTTTTGATAATCTGTTTTTTGAACAAACAGGTCGATACACAGTCTATGGCAACTTCTTAGAAAAAGGACGGCGCAAACCAATTAGATCATCAGGAGTATCTGACGGTCATCTCCAGATGCTGATTAATCTCACAGCTTTGTTCTCTGAAGGACAAAATCGTTATTCACTAATTTTATTTGATGAGCCTGAAATCTCGCTTCATCCTTGGGCTTTAGCTGTTTTTGCTAAAGCTGTAAAACTCGCTACTGAAAAATGGAATAAGCAGGTTTTTATTGCGACTCATTCACCTGTATTAATTAGTCAATTTGAACCAGAAAATATTTTGACTGCGGAACTTGACAAGGAAGGAAAAACCGTCCTCAAAAGGATCAGTGAGATAGAAGGTATTCAAGATTTACTAGAAGAATATGCTACTGGATCGCTATATATGGCTGAGATGATTGCGCCTCAAAGTAAATCTGCATTAGAGGTAGCAAGTTAATGAAGAGTCACGATACTACGAGTGACCAGCACTGTTATTTTTTCAAGTTTGGATTGCTGGTAACAGGAAAAACGGAAGAGGAACACATTCCCAAGTTATTTAGAACTCTGATGGAATTGGGTATTTGCTATTTTGAAGTTATTCGCAAGGTTGAGCAGCTAGGCGTAAGAACTTCAGAGAAAAACCTTGAGATGGTTGGAAGTGGTAAAAAGATTCCTAATAATGATGTTGTAAGAATTGGATTCCCAGCGAGAGATTACTTAAAAGATCCATGTACTTATGTCCTGCTATTGGATGACCTAGAACACAATCGAACCGATCAAGCACAACAAATTTTTGAGAGATACCGAAATGCACTTGATCCTATTTTGCACGACCAAAAACACCGTGCTTCAGTTCACTTTTTAGTGAATATGCTAGAAGCATACTACTTCGCTGATGCTGCTACCGTCAATGCAGTGTTAGGAACCATTTGTGACAAGTTAAGAAAAAGTGCAAATTGTCAAGGGGGTAGACCAAAAAAGGTAAAATAGGATGAAACCTT
>NZ_JAUBVF010000049.1:0-48214 GCF_036705685.1 Microcoleus sp. AT3-A2 | reverse complement strand
ACTAATTATAAAATGGAACCGAAAAATAAAAAATAAAGGTAACTTAGTTAATGCAGTTTAGATGTCGAACAGCTTAAATCCTGACAATAAATGCTTCAAGCGGTTGGGGCATTTTGTGTCTCCCGTTTCCACTTCAAGGTAATCTCATAGTTGACCTCTCCGCTCCCAGAAGCAATAATCGCCCCAAGTTCAGCACTGATTTTGACTCCAAATTTTACTTCTACTTCGTCAGCAGGCTGATTGAGAGCGCGCACATTGGCCATAATCACATCAGCTACTGGTTTGATTTTGTTCAGGGCTGACTCGAAAGTCTGTTGAGCCTTTTGAGCAACTTCATCTCGGATGCCGATGCGGCTATCGGTTACTGCTGCTGGTTTATCTACTTCCACAAGGATTGAGCCACCGCTTTCTAGGGGGAATTCAACTATCTGCTTCATCCGATACCTCTATCTAAGGTGAGTGGTTGTTTTATCTTCAAAGAATATTCTATCGCACTCAGCCGTAATTTTTCTGGAGTTTTTTCTCGCTGGTCGTTTGAAAACATACATATTCTGAACGATCGCCCTTACTCTCCCAAACTCATCAAAAAGTCCGTGAAACCCAGTTATCCCGTCGGAAATCGCCCCGATTCTAAAGCGATCGATAATTTTTAAATCGAGCGGTTATGCTGGAACGATCGCCTCTTGAAGATAGATAATATTTCCCTCGGAATTTAAGATATAAAACCATTCCCTCGGAATGATAGTTTGATTCAGTATTCTGAGATGATGGCTCAACTCTTCAATAGAGAAGGTTTCTACATAAGTAACAGTTTTTGTATCGCAGGGTTTGAGGCGATCGTTTTCTCCAATGTAGCGAGCCTCACCAACATAGCCTAAACTTGACAAAAGTTCTTCTACTTCGGGTTCGATGATGGGCATACTTAAGTCGTCATCTGGGTAATCGACAAAAACAGCAATTTTACCTGTTGCCGGAACTTCTAGTTCTGGAGAAGTCCAACCCTGTTTATAGTCCCAAACAATTGTACCTTTAGTCTTCATCTTCGCCTCCTGGGAAAATACACTGCCAAATGTTTTTCTGAAAGTGTTGAACGGCGAGTAACTTCCGTCCTTTTGCTTCTTCTAAGCAACGTTCAACTGCTTTTTTTCTGGTTCCTGCTACAACGGATTCGGTTTGAGGACTCCCCATACCCTGGATTTCATCTTCAGGATCTTCGAGATAGCCCCGTGGGTTAGTTGTCATTGTCCAAACCTTCCTGCTGCTGTTGACGCGAGCAAAGTGCTTGATCAATCAGCTTGGCGACTATCCAAGAAACCGATCGCTCTTCTGAGGCTGCCCACGCCTCTAAAGCGACTTTCTTTTCTTTGGGGATGTATACCGCTATCAACTCCCGCTTGCGTTTTCCACCCACGAGTTCTTTTTCTTTTAATTCTATAGACATTGTATCTTCTATCTTGGATTTTACTAGCTACTATATGCTATAGTAGCATATAGTATGAGCGCGCCAACAAAAATTTAATCCCTTGGCGACAGGAAGTGATGGAGAGGGAAGCATTGGGAGAATAGTTGGCTGGAAGTGCGATCGAATTCCTAAAGATATAGATATTGCATACGGATCGCCCCCACCCTCCAAACCCATCAAAAGCCCCCTATCCCCATTTGTCATCAAATCCTGACATCTGCTTCAACACCGATCCCCGTCAGCGCCGTTTTGTCAAGATTCCCTGACATATTGATCCCCAAAATCACGAAAATGCGTATAAGTACCCATAATTGAGGGAAAAGACCCCTTGACCCGATCGCAACTTGTCTGCAACATTAAGTCATGACAAAGCGATCCCAAAGAAATGCTTCGATTAAGCAGCCCTGGGAGTCGAATAGCGCGTGTGCTGCAAGCACAGCGTTGCTAGCAGCACCGATCGCACTCACAAAATCGATCTTGTCAATCAAGAATCGACAGATAAAGCTTTATTTAGATCGAACGGTGCGCGCAGAAGCCAATAAGTCCAAACCCCCGATCGCATGGGGACAAGACAAGCTAAAAACAAGCAAGGCTTCAAAGGTTGGAGAGATTTGGAAGCTCGATAATATGTAGATTTAAAAGAGTTTCTAACTCAAAAAATCAACACATTTGTGTTGCAAGAAAAAATCTAACCCGCCATCCTAAATTAGTGGAGAACAAACTCATGGCAAAAGAACGCCCACCATTAGAAGAGATGACTTTGCGACAACTCCGCAGAGTTGCTAGCGAATGTGGAGTCTCTCGCTACAGCCGGATGCGGAAATCGCAACTTCTGGCATCAATTCAAGAAATTCAACGCACCAAATTTTCCTACACCCCATCTCGCAAACTAGAGGCACAAGAAGCAGTGGAAGCAGCAAAGTTTGAACTCGGTCAAGAAGATAGAACAGGCGGTTCTTTGTCGTCTGTAGATGAAGGTTTAGCAGATTTGCCCAACGGCTACGGCGAAAGCCGGGTGGTTTTAATGCCCCGCGACCCTGAATGGGCCTACACTTACTGGGATATTCCCAACGATCGCAAAGAAGAATTGCGTCGCCAAGGAGGACAGCAACTCGCCCTGCGGATCTACGACGTTACAGATGTTAACCTCGACATTCAAAGCCCACACAGCATTCAAGAATATCCCTGCGACGAACTGGCGCGGGAATGGTACGTGCCAATCCCCGTGAGCGATCGGGATTATGCGATCGACATCGGCTACCGCTGTGCAGATGGCCGCTGGCTGGTATTAGCTCGATCGGCCCAAGTCCGCGTTCCTCCCGTCTATCCCAGCGACTGGATTGAAGATCAATTCATCACCCTCGATTGGGAAGAAGAGTTGCAAGGCAAAACCTTCGCCGAACTGGTTCCTCCGGCCAAGAAACTCGCACAAGCAGCCAATGGCGGTGGTTACAGCACCAGCAACGCCATCTACGAACAAATCTTCGGCATGGCAGAATCTGCTGAATCCCTGCGCGTAGCGGGTTCTGTCTTCGGTTCCATGCAGCACGTCGCCGGTTCCGTCCAGCAAGTCGGCATCCACGAACAAGCTCTAAGTTCCTACGTGTTCCCCTCCGGCGTCGGAATGTGGGCGGCTCCCACCATGTCCGGCCTCACCGCGTCGGGTGTCGGTATGTCCGGCCTCACCATGTCGGGTGTCGGTATGTCGGGTGTCGGTATGTCCGGCCTCACCATGTCCGGTTTCGGTATGTCCGGTGTCGGTATGTCGGGAGTTGGCTTCGCCGCCCCGATGCGCCCCCGCCAGTTCTGGTTAGTTGCTGATGCCGAACTGATCGTCTACGGGGCCACCGAGCCTGACGCTACCGTCTACGTAGGCGGACAGCCGATTAAACTCAATCCGGACGGCACTTTCCGCTTCCAGATGTCCTTCCAAGACGGCTTAATCGACTATCCGATTTTTGCAGTAGCAGCAGACGGCGAGCAAAACCGCGCCATCCACTTGAAATTCAACCGCGAAACCCCAGAACGGCGCACCAATACCAAGGAAGATGCTGTTGTGGAATGGTTGGGCTAATCGCTCGCGGTCGATCGAGCAACGGGCGATCATGCAGGTTTGTGCCAATTTTTTAACCATCACAAGGCATAGCCTCAACAGATCATGATTTGTTAAGGTTAATGCCAGACAACAACCCATAACACCCCCTATACACCGTTCTCCTGTTTTGAGGAGCGGTGTTTTTTGTATTTAGGACTTACTTAGAAACCGACGTTTTATAGCAGAATAGCTTGTGGAGCGGGCGAGCAAAAAAAGTTATACCCATTCTTAAAAGTAGGGATAAATATAGATGGGATGCCAGCATCTGTAGGCACTTAGACCAAGCCTAAGTCGGGCGCGGGACTCTCCGAATTTTAATAATTGGTATAAATTTGATGATGGTAGCAAGACTTTTTTAAATTGGTATAGCCGTTTTCAATTGAGTGAATTACAGATATCCGGCCCATGACACGACCTTGCCGTGCTCATACTTTATTGCATCGGATTGACAACTGCTAGCTTAGACACTTGTCTCAATATCTCTCTATAGATAGATGTCTACTTAACTCCCCTTCGACCTACTTAAATCAAAATTTGCATTCTGCACTCAAGCATTATTAAGTAAGCTAAAGTTTACTTAAACTTTTATTGCACAAACTCGGTAAATCCAGCGAAACAAAAGAAAGCGAGTTATGAGAGAAATAAGGCGATCGCACCGCCATTTCTCAAAAGCAAATGCAAAAAATAAACTCCCCGCAGCAACGAAGCCAGAAGCGTCCCCGTCTTTTAGCGTTATTCGCTGCCACATTAACCGCCGTCTTGCTTTTATTTATTCTGCCGGCACTGACTCAACAGCCAGTCGTGCTCACCATGTTAATGCAAGGCCAAGACATTGTTAACTGGAGACCCTTTGTCAAAGAATTTGAACAGAAAAACCCCGACATTCGCATCAACCTCATAGAAGGGCCTTTTGACACCAACCTCATAGAAAATCTTTACACATCTGCCTTTCTTTTAGGCGAATCGCCCTACGACATCATCAACATGGATATTGTCTGGGTTCCCAAATTTGCAGCCGCAGGTTGGGTAAGGGATTTGACAGACAAAATTCCCCCCGAACAACTTTCCAAATTCATCCAAGGTAACGTCGAAGGCGGGCGGTATCGGGGCAAACTTTACCGCATTCCCCACGCTTCCGATGCCGGAATGCTTTATTACCGCAAAGACATTTTAGAACAAGCGAAAATTCCAGCCCCGAAAACCTTTGAAGAGATGGTAAAAATCTCTCAAAACTTACAAAAACAGGGAAAAGCAACTTGGGGTTATCTGTGGCAAGGCAAACAATACGAGGGAGTCTCTGCGATGTTTGTCGAAGTGCTCTCCGGTTTCGGTGGCTTCTGGGCAAACCCGCAAACTTTTGAAGTTGGGTTAGATAAACCGGAGGCAATTAAAGCAGTGGAATTTCTCAAAAATACGATCGCCTCCGGCATTTCTCCTCCGGGTGTCACCACCTACGGCGAAGAAGAAACCCGGCTGTTGTTTCAAAACGGCAAAGCGCTATTTTTACGAAACTGGCCGTATGTTTGGAAGCTGGCAAATGCCGAAGGATCGAATGTTAGAGGCAAAATTGCGATCGAACCAATGCTCAGCAGTACGGGTGAAACAGGCGGTTCCTGCTTGGGCGGCTGGGGCTGGGGAATTGCCAAAACCTCAAAACATCCAGAACAAGCCTGGAAAGCAATTCAGTATCTTACCAGCGAGGAAACCCAGCGCAAATTTATTTTAGAAACTGGTTTAATTCCAAGTTACAAATCCCTATTTACCAACAAAGAAATAGTCGCCAAATATCCCCACTACCCGCAACTGCTAAAAGTAGTGGAACGCCCAGCGTTGCGCCCGCCCATAGCACAATACGCTCAAGCTTCTGATATTTTGCAGCGTTATTTGAGTTCAGCTTTTACCGGGAGAATGAGTGCAGAACAAGCCATGAAAGCAGCAGCTAGCGAAACTCGCAATTTATTAGGCAGTTTGAAACAACCCCAAGCTTTGTAAATTTGTGTTTCCGATTAAATAAGCTTAATAAAAACGATATTTTTCGGAACACAGGAATGGCAATCATTTTCAACTTGAGTTCAAAGTTAATATCAGTTTCCTGTCGGAAAATGAGCCACTCGATCCCCCCTAACCCCCCTTAATAAGGGGGGAACTGGAACTTTCAAAGTATCCCTTAATAAGGGGGGACTGAAATTTTCAAAGTATCCCTTAATAAGGGGGAAGAACTGGAACTTTCAAAGTCCCCCTTATTAAGGGGGATTTAGGGGGATCGAGACTCGGCTACAAGCGAGAAATACAAAGGTGAGAAATATGCAATTAGACAAGATGCGACAGCGCGAACAAAAAACTGGGTGGATATTAGTAGCACCAGCTTTGATAATTCTGATGCTAGTATTTGCCTACCCAATATTGCGCGCTTTTTGGCTGAGTTTATTCACCCAAAACCTCGGTACAGAATTAAAACTGGTTTTTTCTGGTTTTGCTAACTACAGTCGAATCTTAGGCGACGGGCGTTTCTGGCAAACTTTAGCCAACACCACAGTATTTACTGTCGCCTCTGTTGTGCTGGAATTAATTCTTGGTATGGGCATTGCCTTAGTCTTAAATCAATCCTTCACAGGGCGTGGCATCGTGCGGACAATTTCCTTGCTGCCTTGGGCGCTGCCGACGGCATTGATGGGAGTAGCTTGGGCGTGGATTTTTAACGACCAATACGGCGTTATTAACGACATTTTGAGGCGATTAGGATTGATTCAAAATAGCATTAGCTGGCTGGGCGATCCGACTTTGGCAATGATGGCTGTAATTACAGCAGATGTGTGGAAAACTACGCCCTTCGTCAGCTTGCTTTTGCTAGCGGGATTGCAATCAATTCCAGGTGATTTATACGAAGCCCACGCCATTGACGGCGCGAGTAGCTGGCAGAGTTTCCGCCAAGTTACGGTGCCCCTGCTGATGCCACAAATTGTGATTGCTGTGTTGTTTCGATTTGCCCAAGCTTTCGGCATTTTTGACTTGATTCAGGTGATGACGGGAGGGGGGCCGGCGGGGGCAACGGAGACGGTTTCTATCTACATTTACAGCACGGTAATGAGGTATTTAGACTTTGGGTATGGGGCGGCTTTGGTGGTGTGTACTTTTTTGATGTTAGTGGCAGCAGTTGCGATCGCCGCTTACCTGTTATCGAGAGCGCGCACCAATGCAGCAGGAGGAAACTAAGAGGATTTTAGATTTTAGGTTTGGGATTTGAGATAACCAACAGTTGCACTTTTATTTCATTGGTATAAATTATGTCGATCGCCCGCGAACAACCCACGAAAAAAGCCTTTAACATCCGGCAATTAATCTTGCCAATCTCGGCGATATTAATCGTCGCATATTTTCTCGCACCCATTATCTGGCAAGTGCTAACTTCTTTCAAAGTAAATGCGGATATTTCAGCGATTCCGAACGTCTACATTCCCAAACGAATTACTTTCGAGCATTACCTGTCCCTATTCCAGCGCCGCCCCTTTGCACTTTACATTTTAAATAGCGCTTTTGTTTCCATTACTTCAACATTGCTGTGTTTAGCAGTAGGCGCTCCCGCAGCTTACGCTTTAGCCCGGTTGCGGCTGTGGAGCGAGAAAATCATCCTGGCAACTGTGACGATTGTAACGCTGTTTCCGGCGGTGCTGCTATTTTTGGGACTGCTGGAAATTGTCAAAGCTTTGGATTTAGGCAATAATTATTTAGCATTAATTATCCCTTACACCGCGATCAATCTGCCGCTGACAATTTTGGTGATGCGGAGTTTCTTTCAACAGTTGCCAAAAGATTTGGAAGATGCGGCTAAAGTTGACGGATACAACACTTTTCAAATGCTGTGGCAAATCGTACTGCCGATGACATTTCCAGCCTTAGTCACAACTGGAATTTTAACATTTATTTCAGCTTGGAACGAGTTTATTTTTGCACTAACATTTATGACTCGCGAATCTTTAAAAACTATCCCCGTCGCCACGGCTCAACTCAGCGGGGCGTCAGTATTTGAGATTCCTTACGGGCCGATCGCCGCAGCTACCGTTTTGGGAACTTTGCCCTTGGTTTTGCTGGTTTTGGTGTTCCAGCGGCGCATTGTTCAGGGTTTAACAGCCGGGGCGGTAAAAGGATAAATCGATTTTAAATTTTAGATTTTAGATTTTAGATTGAACTGGTTCCTGGGCTCTGGCTGGGAACGAGTCAAACAACACAGTCAACAGTCAACAGTCAACAGTCAACAATCAACAGTCAACAGTCAACAATCAACAGTCAACAGTCAACAGTCAACAGTCAACAGTCAACAGTCAACAGTCAACAGTCAACACTTTAAAAATCATGGCAAAATTGCAACTCAAAAACCTCAATAAAACCTACAGCCCTAAAGTAGTTCCCGTAAAAGACATTAGTTTGGATGTCAGCGAAGGAGAATTTCTGACCTTGCTGGGGCCGTCGGGGTGTGGAAAATCTACGACGCTGCGGTTAATTGCAGGGTTGGAACAGCCAACTAGGGGCGAGATTAGAATTGGCGATCGCAATGTCACTTATCTCAGACCGGGCGATCGCGATATTGCAATGGTTTTTCAAAGTTACGCGCTGTATCCGCACATGACAGTATACGAGAATATGGCATCGAGCCTCAAACTTCGCAAAATCTCCTCCAGCGAAATCAACCGGTTAGTCACCGAAGTTGCAACATCCCTCGGATTGACCGAATTAATCGATCGCAAACCCGGAAAACTATCAGGCGGACAGCGGCAGCGAGTCGCCCTCGGCCGCGCATTAGTGCGCCAACCGGAAGTATTTTTGCTCGACGAACCTTTGAGCAATCTCGACGCATTATTACGGGAAAAAGTTAGGGCCGAACTCAAACAATTATTTTCCTCCCAAAAAGCTCCTGTAGTGTACGTCACTCACGACCAAACCGAAGCAATGACGCTTTCTACGAAAGTCGCAGTTCTCAACAGCGGCAACGTGCAGCAGCTAGATCCGCCACACTTAATTTATACTCGTCCGGCAAATCAGTTTGTAGCTGGTTTTGTGGGCAGCCCGCAAATGAATTTGCTCGTGCTTAAATGCCAGGGAAATTTTGCGATTTTGGGCGATTTTCGAGTTCGACTACCAGATATGCCGACTGTGCCGCCAGAAATTGTGTTAGGAATTCGCCCGGAACACGTCGGCTTTACAGATGTAGAGGCCGGCAATATGTCGGCCCCAGAGGCAATTAAAGGTGAGGTTTTTTTAGTGGAAAACTTGGGGATGCAAAATTTAGTTAGCGTCCGAGTTAAAGGTTTGGAGTCAGTAACGGTGCGGGCTTTGCTGCCAAATGACGGCCACTGGAACTCAGAAATTGTAGAGCTGGTTTTTCCGCCTCAGTTGCTGCACTGGTTTGACGTGAAAACGGGCGATCGCTTGCAATAAGAATTTGCCCTGCATACGATGCTTGATTAAAAATTGTCTAACCATGTGTATAAAAATATGTTTTTTGCTTCTAACTAAGTTATGACTTTAGTTAGAGGTATAACTATTTGGCGGCTGTTAACGTGATATTCATGTGTAAAAAAGCTAATTGGCTGACACATAGGTTGCGTGTTTACCAGATTTTATCGCTAACCTATAACTCTATTTAGGTGGTTAATCGCAAGTTAAAGCTAAGTTGGCTTTCCCTCGCATTAGCTGCTAATTTTGGAGCGAGTCAATTAGATGAAAAAATGTTGAAAATTATCACCAATCAACTTAGGGAGTATTACTGAGATGAATTTGATTTCCACAGCCATTGCTCGCATCAGTTCCCTGCTTAAGGGCTTTCAAATCAAGAGTTTTTTGAGTGTTGTCCTAGTCGGTTTTCTGGTGCTGACAACCACTGTTGATTCGGGACGCACTAACAAAGGTTTTGGCACGCAAGCAAGCTCAAACTCTGAGCTAAACAATTCTGAAAGACCCCAAACAACGCGGGAATGGAGGCAAGAAGCTCGCGAAACCTCAGACTCTCCCGGCGAACGAGCTCAGAAGATTGGCCAAGAGGCAGGAGCAGCCGTGAAAGAAATGGGGGAGATGTATCAAGACACTGCTAAGAGAAGTATCCGCGAATTAAAGGATTAGTAGCTTCACCTAAAAAATATAACACCGAGAAACCTGATTGCTTTCGGGGCGCAGCCAAGAGTGATCGCCCTTCCGGGTTTCTCAATACCTGAAAAGTTTGATGTTTAAATAGGTTGAGCTACTTAATACGACAGACGCAATCAAGTAGGCGAGCATAAATAAACTAGAACAGATGCTCAAAAACCCAGTTTCACCTGAGAAACTGGGTTTTTGAGTTGGAAATTTTTTATGTTAAATTAAATCAAATTCACGTTAAAAACCCGTTGCTCAGACTCGGTGCTTAAAACTGAGATATTGCAGTATTCTCAATCAGCATTTCAAGGGCACGCTAGAAACAACGGCCCACAATATAGAATTTTCCCGTAATTCCTGATGAATAAACATCTTAACAGTCTTTGCTTGACCTGCCCGCTGTTAATCCTGCCTGTTTGTCCGGCAACACTTGCCCGCGCTCAACTTCCCGAAACTTCGGAGACTAATGCCAAGCAAACAAATCTCCTAAAAGATGAACTGTTTTTTTGCTTAACAAAACCGGGAGGCGAGACAATTTCTGAATCCGAAGGGCAGGAGTTTGTTAAGGCAGTTATTAGCCCTCGCTTTCGGGAAGGGCTAACCGTATTAGACGGCTCCGGACAGTTTCTCAGCAACTCGGGAATCCTGATTACAGAAAAATCTAAAAGAGTTATTTTAATTTATGAAAGTAGTCCTGAAAAAAATCAAGCTATTCATGAAATTATCGAAACTTACAAGCGTACTTTCCTGCCAGAGTCAGTGCTGCGGGCAACCAGCGAAGTTAAGGTTTCTTTCTGATGTGGTCATCCAATCAGCGTATTTATGATATTATTCGTGGTAATCAAGGTCATATCCTCAAAGATAATTAGGGTGCGGGTGCAAGAAAAATCATAATTTGTGGGTATCGATCGCAGATTGCAAAAAATCGCTAGAAAAACCTGCCCAGGAGAAAACAAAAACATGATAAACGATGGCAACCAAAAAGCTGAAGCGCCTGAAACCGAAGATGCAAAAAATTTGTCCGCCATGGCGAAAGCTTTTCTTGTTAACGTGGCTTGGTCTTACGCAGAGTCATTGGAGCGCATGAAACGAGCTCGAAATCCACAGGAACCCGCGCCGGAATCTCCGAAAGAACAAGTCGAACCTGATCCTGAAAAAAATTAATAACAGACTATTAATGCGATCGATTTGCCAAACTATCTGGGGGTGCGATCGAACGCAATAGTCAATTAGCTGTTTTGAGTTAAGAACAATCTACTCAGAACAGCGAACTGTGCAGCTTAAGCCGAATTTGTATTGGATTTTACAATAAACAAAAACTGAAAGCCCCGTGACGCTTCAACAAGCTCAGGAAAAGCTTTAGTCGGGGGATGACAACTGCGTTGCAGGTTGGAACCGCAACCTATATCTATCCATCAAAGAGATTTAAACTAAACAAAGTACGGTTTTACCGCTACAGTGTACAAAACAAATAACCAATTTTTAGATCGGTCTCATGTCTAATTCAAAAATGATTGGTAAAGCGATCGCAGGTAGCCTTTGCTTGGGCATCCTCATTAGCTTCAACACCTCACTCGGCCTAGCATCCGCAGCAACACCAACAATTGCCCAAGAAACAGCAGCCCCTGCCGCTAGCACCCTCGACCAGCAACTTCTAGGCCAATGGCAAGGCACAGTCCCCTCCGGTCAGTCTTTCACCTTCGTCTTTGCCCCAGAAGGCAAATTGTTTCTCATGGCTAAAGGCCCCGACGGAGCCGCCCGCGCCAAAGAAATGAGGTACAAAGTTAATCTCGGTGAAAAGCCGATGCACATTGATGTCGGCCTCAGCAGCACAGAAACCGTTGAGACTGTTTTTGAGTTGACTCCCGAAGGTCAAATGCGCCTTCAGTTGCAAGGCACCAATCCCGGACAGGCCAGACCTAATTCCTTAAACGAGCAGGCAACTGTGTTTAAAAAGGTCTCCGAAGCCACTGCACTGCCTGCTGACACTCAAATCATTGGTTTTTAAGGAAAATTGCAGGCAGAAGGCACTTATCGCAATTGTCAATTGAGTGAGCTACTGATTGGGATTTTCGATTTTCGATTGCGGAATTGGTAAGAAAGCCGGCGAGTACCTCACCTGATTGAGATCCGCTATAACTAGCTCTGAGTTTTCAGATTGCCACGCTTCGCGAGGAACGAAGCAATCTTAAAACTTTCCCGGTGCCTTCTGCCTTCCACAGGCCCTGCTACAATCCACTTAGTCTCCCTTTAATTTTTGCCATAGACTTCCATGAGTGAAACCGTCCTAGAAGTTCGCAACCTGCGGGTTCAATTTCAATCTGCGGACGCAGGCGATGCGTCTGCAACCGTCAAAGCGGTTGACGGCATTTCCTTTGAGGTCAAGCGAGGGCAAACTCTGGGCATCGTGGGAGAGTCGGGGTCGGGAAAATCGGTAACATCCCTGGCTGTTATGGGTTTGCTGTCGAGTTCGTCAACGAAAATCGATGGCGAAATTTGGTTTTCTCCGAGAAAAGAGGGCGTTAGCAATGGGCCTGTGAATCTGCTGGAAATGCCGGACAGGGAAAAACAAACATACCGGGGCAGCCAGATTGCGACAATTTTTCAAGAGCCGATGAGTTCGCTAAATCCCGTTTATACGATCGGATTTCAACTCACAGAAGCCATTTGTTTGCACCAACAGGTGTCGCAGACAGAAGCGCGACGCCAAGCTGCTTCTCTGCTGCAAGAGGTGAAGCTGCTACCGGGCGACGATGAGATCAGGCAGCGGTGTTTGGCTTTGCGGCAAGAGCATTCCCGGGCTGCTGCGGGGAATCAAGCAGGTATGGAGGACGATCGCGATTTGATGCAGCTCGTCAACGGCCAAAAACAAGCTATGCTCGATCGCTATCCCCACGAACTTTCAGGCGGTCAAATCCAGCGCGTGATGATTGCAATGGCCATTTCTTGCAATCCAACTTTATTAATTGCTGATGAACCTACCACGGCTTTGGACGTAACCGTGCAGGCAACAATCTTAGCTTTGCTGCGGGAGTTGCGGGACTCTAGGGGCATGGCAATGATTTTTATTACCCACGATTTGGGCGTCATTGCTGAAATTGGCGATACGGTGGCGGTGATGTACCGAGGTAAGATTGTTGAGTGCGGTGCGATCGAACAAATTTTCAGCAATCCCCAACATCCTTACACAAAAGGTTTATTAGCTTGCCGCCCAACTCTCGATCGGCAAAGGCGTCGCTTGCCTACAGTTTCCGATTTTATGGATGTCACCACAAATGCTAGCGGCGAATTAGTAATTGTCGAGAAAAATGCCGATTTAGACGGCGACAACAGCGGGGGAAATTCCGCTTTTGCAACAGGAAAGCCGCCTCGGTTGCCGCATATTTCTGGCCCTTTGCTAGCTGTTAATAACTTGCGCGTCGGTTTTCCTGTTCAGGGAATGTTTGGCGAAACTAAACGCTTGTTTATGGCGGTAAACGATATTTCTTTTGAGGTTTATCCGGGCGAGACTTTGGGTTTGGTGGGCGAGTCTGGCTGCGGCAAATCAACTTTGGCGAGGGCTTTGCTGCAATTAATTCCGATCGCCAGCGGTAAAGTGTTTTTTGAAGGTCAAGAAATTACGCCTCCTGCGAAAAATAGTTCGGCATCGCAGTGGATGGCTAATTATCGGATGAAAAAAGAGTACGATCGCAAATTGCGGTGGCTGCGGCGCGATCTGCAAATTATTTTTCAAGACCCTTTTAGTTCTCTCGATCCGCGTCTAAATGTTGGGGATGCGGTGATGGAACCGATGGTGATTCACCGCTTTGGTAAGAACCAGAAAGAACAGCGCGATCGCGCGGCTTATTTGTTGGAGAGAGTGGGCTTAAATCCCGATTTTATGCGACGCTACCCTCACGAGTTTTCGGGCGGACAGCGGCAGCGAATTTGTATTGCTAGAGCTTTGGCTTTGAATCCTAAGTTTATTATTTGCGATGAGTCGGTTTCGGCATTAGATGTGTCGGTGCAGGCGCAAGTTTTAAATTTGCTGAAGGAGTTGCAAACCGAGTTTGGACTGACTTATATTTTTATTTCTCACGATTTGAGCGTGGTCAAGTTTATGAGCGATCGCGCGATCGTCATGAACAAAGGTAAAATCGAGGAAATTGGCACTGCCGAGCGCATTTACCGCCAACCGCAGCAAGCTTACACGCGGCAACTCATAGCTTCTATTCCTGCGGGGAATTTGGAGCGAATTCGGCAACAGCAATTAGGCCGCAAATCTGCTTTGGGTGCTGTGGCGCCTTGGCCCCCATCGCCTGCAGATGAATCAGAACAAAATTGATATCTAGTGTTTTTAACTCGTATCAAGTACCAATTACCTGTTACCAAATACCAATTGCTAATTAGCCATTACGCGCGAACATATCGAGCAACGAAAAACTGCTACGAAGATTTTTTTCATTGTATCTTCACAAATTAGCCGTTAATCTTTATTTTAAATTCATAATTTATGCTCAAATTCAACCTGCTTGAACTTGACTAATATTCCTGATTTTTCAACCCACAGCCAGGGCGCTCCACGCAGTATTTTCCTACATCAAACCTAGTTATTTCTAGACGCAAAAAGTGCGGTATAACACGCTACCATAAGGCGGTAAGCAGCTTCAGGCGCAGCCTAGATAATTAGGTTCTGCGTCTAGGACTAGCTAAATTAGGCCAAATGTCCAATGACTAACAACAATATGTCGCGTAGTATTATAAGTAAACTCTCTCTATGAGTCGGAAAAATTAGAAAATGCGTACCCCAGCTAAAAAGAGATTGGTGGCTACTTCCGTAAATACACTTAATTATCGCCTCGTGTTGCGTAAATTTACGCAAGTATCCAATACTAGAATTCGCACAATAGGAAATATTTATAATATTTAAACATCTTTATTGTATTTAAATCAGCACAACTCAAAGTAACTATAGAGTAAAAGAATGAAACATTCAGTTCAATTAGGAGAATCCAAAAGCACTAAATTGGTGAAATTCCTGCAAGTGTTGTGGACAAAAATCACGGCAGCAGTCACCAGAATAGAAAAGGCAGAAGGCAGCAAGGAGTATGAAAAAAAAATCAGCGTAGCGACGATCGCCCCTGGCAGTTTATTCTCAATTTTGATAATTGTACTGCTTGTCTTAAACGGGTGGCTCGTAGCTGGTAGCGGTGATAATTTCTATGCCCGCCAAGTCGCCCTGGGATTTTTGGTAATAGCAAATATTGTGTTTTTAGCGGTATCGGGGCGCTCAAAAGCTTCTGCTGTCGCAGCCCAAAACGATCGCCCATCCAGCGAACCCAACGGGGGCGATCGCTTTTTTACCCTCTCGCTAGATCTGCTGTGCGTCCTTAGTTTTGACGGTTATGTAAAACGCATCAACCCAGCAGCAGAAAAAATCCTCGGCTATTCCCCAGAAGAAATGGTTGGCCAACTCTTCATTGAATTCGTGCATCCAGACGATCGCGAAGCTACTTTAAAAGAAGCTGAAAGTCTTGCTGCGGGGAATAATACCGTTGGGTTTGAAAACCGCTGGCGCTGTCGGAACGGTTCTTACAAGTGGATAGCCTGGACTGGTAGCTGTTTCTGGGAGGAAGAATTGATGTATGGTGTCGGCCGCGACATTACCGCTCAAAAACAAGCAGAAGCAGCGCTGCAAGAGAGTCAGCGTTTTGTTGAGCGAATTGCCAATACCAGTCCGAATCTTCTCTTTGTTTACGATGAAAGCGAGCAGCGAAATGTCTACAGCAATCGCGAAATCAGTGACACCCTCGGCTATACGAGCGCAGAAGTTGAAAACATGGGCAGCAATCTGCTGCCCACCATCATCCACCCTGACGACTTAGCTAAATTTCCCGGCTATTTTCAGCAATTAGAAAATGCTCCCGACGGCGAAGTTATTGAGTACGAATATCGGGTACGCGACAAACAGAATTGTTGGCACTGGTTAGTCAGCCGGAATATTGTATTTAGCAGAACAGAGGAGGGAAAAATTAAGCAGCGTCTCGGTGCTGCTACGGACATTACAGAGCGCAAAATAGCAGAACAAGCTTTAGCAGAACAATTGAAACTTTCTTTATTCACAGCAGATGTGGGAATTGTTCTAACTCAAAACCAGGGTTTGCGTACAACTTTGCAATATTGCGCCGATGCAGTTGTGCGCCATTTGGATGTTGCCTTTGCTCGGATTTGGACGTTGAATGAAGAGGGAAATGTATTGCAACTGCAAGCAAGCGCGGGGATATATACTCATATTGACGGCGCTCACAGCCGCATTGCTGTCGGCGAGTTCAAGATTGGTTTAATCGCCCTGGAGCGACAACCTCACATCACTAATTCTGTAAAAGAAGATCCCCGAATCCAGGACAAAAAATGGGCCTCACGAGAAGGAATGGTGGCTTTTGCTGGATATCCGCTAATTGTTGACAATCAGTTGCTGGGAGTAATAGCGATGTTTGCTCGCCAGGAGTTGAACGAATCAACGCTGATTGCTTTGGCGTCAAGTGCCGATACGATCGCCCTGGGAATTAAGCGCAAACAAACAGAAGAAGCTCTCGCCAGACAAAAGCAAACTTTGAGGGCAATTATTGACAACGCTCCGATCTGGGTATGGCTGACGAATGCTAGCGGGCGGATGTTATTAATTAACAAAACTTTCTGCGAAGATGTGGCTATACCTGAATCAAGATTTTTAGCAGCATCTCACTATTCCGAAGTTTTGGGATTAGAAGCATCTGCTACGTGCATGGAATCTGACGCGCAAGCGTGGAGCCAAGATATTCCCTGTTATGCTGAAGAAGTTATGCAGCTTGCTGATGGTAACAAACATTATTTGGAGACAATTAAAACTAAGGTCAAAGATGATTTTGGAAACACGATAGGCTTAATCGGTTTGGGTTTGGACGTTACAAAACAAAAAGAATCTCAAAGACAGTTGCAAAAGTCGGAAGCGAGATTCCGCAAATTAGCCGAGCAGGAAGCGCTACTGAACCAGCTAGCTAGCAATATCCGCGAATCTCTAGATTTAGATACTATTTTGGCAACAACTGTGCAGCAGATTCGCGACTTGCTGCAAGTCGATCGCTGTGTGTTTATCTGGTATTTGCCCGACGCTTCGCCACCTGCTTGGGATGTCGTCCACGAATCTAAAAATGATGACTTATTCTCGCTTTTGGGTTATTACCCTGCTGACATAACGGGTACGCTGCAGCAAAAAATCGCTAAGTTGGAAGTTTATCAAATAGATGATGTTGCCACTTTCAGCAATCCAGTAGAAAGGGAATTCTTTTTGCAGGTGGGTTACAAGTCTGTCTTGGATTTGCCGATTAAAAGTGCCGGAGGTTTAACTGGTGTTGTTAGCTGCGTTTCTTGCAGGGAGGTTCGCAAGTGGACAAAAGAGGAAGTGGAGTTAATGGAGGCAATTGGCGATCAATTGGCGATCGCCATCAGTCAATCTGAACTTTACACTAAAAGCGTCGATTCAGCACGGATAGCGCAAGAACAAGCTGCCAAACTCGAAGTAACTCTGTGCGAACTCCAGCAAGCTCAAACTCAACTCGTGCAGGCAGAAAAAATGTCGAGTCTCGGTCAGATGGTAGCAGGAATTGCCCACGAAATCAATAACCCGGTCAGCTTTATCTTCGGCAATCTTACCTACACAGAAGAATACGCCAGAAACCTGATGAAACTGCTGCAAATGTATCGAGATGAATACCCGGAACCTTCTCCAGCGATTCAGGAGGAAATAGAAGTTTTAGAGCTGGATTTTGTGCTAGACGACTTGCCGAAAATGCTGTCTTCTATGCAGGTGGGAGCTACTCGCATCCGGGATATCGTGCGGAGTTTGCGAAATTTCTCTCGCCTCGATGAATCTGACATGAAAAAGGTTAACATTCACGAAGGCATCGACAGCACATTGATGATTTTAGAACACCGTCTGAAAGTTCAGCCCGTTAATGTAGCGGCTACGGAGTACCATCGCCCCGCAATTCAAATCGTTAAAGAATACGGAAAATTGCCACTGGTGGAGTGCTACGCTGGACTGTTGAATCAAGTGTTTATGAATATTATCGCTAACGCTATTGACGTGTTACAAGAACCGCTCGAAAATCCGGGAATTATCCGCATTCGTACAGAGGTAGAAGATAATCTCGCTGTGATTAGAATTTCTGATAACGGTGCAGGTATTACCGATCAAGTCAAGCAACGGATATTTGACCCCTTCTATACTACCAAACGGGTCGGTTCAGGAACGGGGATGGGTTTAGCGATTTCCCATTCAATTATTGTAGAAAAACATAAAGGTGAAATCAAGTGTTTCTCGGTGGTGGGGAAAGGCACTGAATTTATAATCGAGATTCCGATTAAAAGGGCAGAAAATTAAATGGGTTTGTTGGGCAAAATACTAAGGTGCGTCAGTTGGAAAAACCACTTCTTTTTGTACTAACCTTAAGACTGACTAACCCTACAGACGCCAACATATAAAAGTTATTTTAGCAGAATTTTGTCTGGTTGACAATATGAACTAGACAACTAAAATTGATATAATATTAAAAATCTAAAATCTAAAATCTAAAGACGCACCCTACAGGCTACAAACAGATAAAAGTTATTTTACCAGAAATTTGTCGGGTGGGTATTGCGCCGCCTACAATTAAAATTGATATGATATTAAAAATCTAAAATCTAAAATCTAAAATCTAAAATGGCATTACCTCCCGGCAGTTTCGGTTTACCCCTAATTGGCGATACCCTCAACTTTTTGCAAGATGCCCAATTCGCCAAAAAACGCCAGCAGCAGTACGGAAATATTTTCAAAACCAGCATTTTCGGACAGCCTACCGTGTTTGTGTGTGGCCAAGAGGCGAATTTGTTTGTTTTAAGCAATGAAAACCAATATTTTGTTGTGACTTGGCCTCCCAGCACGAAAGCGCTTTTAGGGCCACTTTCCTTAGCGTTGCAAACGGGTGCTAACCACCAAAATCGGCGCAAGTTGCTGTACCAAGCGTTTCAGCCGCGAGCTTTAGCCGGCTACATCGGCGGGATGGAAAATATCACTCAGCGCTATTTGGAAAAATGGGCCAAAATGGAAACGCTGACTTGGTATCCCGAACTGAGAAATTATACTTTTGATGTTGCGGGTAAGTTGTTAGTAGGGATTGATAATGGTTCGGAAACGGCGCTGGGACATTATTTTGAAACGTTCTCTGATGGTTTATTTTCTATTCCTTTAGATGTGCCTTGGACTCGGTTTGGCAAAGCTAAAAATGGCAGAAATTTACTGTTAGCCGAACTGGACAAAATTATTCGCGATCGCCAGCAAGGAACCCCTAGTGGCAAGGATGCTTTGAGTTTGCTGATTTCGGCTCGCGATGACGAGGGAAATAGTTTGAGTTTGGATGAGTTAAAAGATCAAGTGCTGTTGCTGCTGTTTGCGGGACACGAAACTCTAACTTCGGCGATCGCCTCTTTTTGTCTTCTCCTAGCTCAAAATCCCGATGTGATGGCAAAAGTGCGGGCTGAACAGCAGCAGTTCCCCGCTACGGAACCGCTAACATTGGAAGAGCTCAAACAAATGACTTATTTAGAACAGGTGCTGCGAGAAGTGCTGCGATTGGTTCCGCCAGTGGGAGGCGGCTTTCGGCAGGTAATTAATGCTTGCGAGTTCGGCGGCTACGAAATTCCCAAGGGTTGGATGGTACTTTATCAAATCAATCAGACGCATCAGGATAGCGCAGTTTATCCCGACCCCGATCGATTCGACCCCGATCGATTTAGCTTGGATCGATCGGCTAAACCGTTCAGTTACGTGCCATTTGGTGGAGGTTTGCGAGAATGTTTGGGCAAAGAATTTGCCCGGTTAGAGATGAAGTTGTTTGCGGCAAAGATTGTTCGGGAGTTTGAATGGGAACTTTTACCCGATCAAGATTTGAATTTAATCAGAGTACCGACTCCGCATCCCCGCGACGGTTTGCGAGTGAAATTTCGGCGGAACTACTCTTAATAACAGGCAAGATGCCTGTTCCACAAGAGATGAATTTTATTGTGGGGAGTAGGGGTTGGGCTTCTAGCCCGCCCTGAAAGCCTGATTGATAATAGTGCAATATCTCAGTCTCAATCAACATCCAATTGCATCGGCCCCAAATACTTAGTTAAATAAGGAGAAAAAACCTCATAAATCAGCGTAAATGGCTTCCCGTGATGCCAAAACAAATAGTGTCGCCCCCAAAAAGGCCCCGACTGTTCAAAAGCTGACTCCAAAGCCACCGAATCACCGCAATAAATGCCCTGCACATCGCGATACAATTCTGTTCGCAGCCGCGCTAAACTAGCCCAAATTGGCAAAGATTTATTTTGTAAATATTCGTCTACATGACTTGCTTCCCACCAAGAAGTAGCATAGGCCAAGCGCTGTCCCGAAGCAGTCCGCAGCCACACTTGGCGGCGCAGGCGCGGCCCCGGAACCGCGACAATTTGCTGGGGCGCGCCGTCTGCGTCTTCACCCACTAAATACATATCGATGACATCAACTTCTGTGGGTTCCCCTGTCAGCAGTTGCAGGTGACGGGTGGGGGAACCGTCGCCCAGGAGCAGTATTTGCCATGCCGGCGCGAGCTTGGTATGGGGCAAACCCTTCTGTACTGCGTCTTCGGCTCCTTGCCAGAGGGGGTTGAGAGCGTGCCAGGTGCGGCTGTTTTTGGGTGTAAATGTTGCAGTCAAGGGTCTTTACAAAACTTAATTTTTTGCTTATTATAACGTTTCTTCAATCTAAAATCAAAAATCGATCAACCCATAACGATCGCCCGTAGGAGCTCCGGTTAAATAGTTATAATACTTCTGTTCGGGATTTTTATTCTTCCTTCTTCCTTCTTCCTTCTTCCTTCTTCCTTCCACTATATGTTACGAATAACCGAAATAAAACTCCCCCTAGATCATCCTCAAGATGCGATCGCCAGTGCCATTCTCAAAAAGCTGCAAATTCCCCCCGAAGAATTGCTCAGCTATTCCATCTTCAAGCGCAGCTACGATGCTCGTAAAAAAGCAGAAATCCTCCTTGTCTATATTGTGGATGTAGAGACGACACAGGAAAAGCAACTTTTGGCGCGCTTCAAAAAAGACCCTCATGTGATGGTAACACCAGACACGAGTTATCGCTTGGTAGCCAAAGCCCCCAGCAATTTGAAGATTCGCCCCATTGTGGTTGGTACAGGGCCGTGCGGTATGTTTGCAGGTCTGATGCTGGCACAAATGGGGTTTCGTCCCATCCTTTTAGAACGCGGAAAAGCAGTGCGCGATCGCACGGTTGACACCTTTGGATTTTGGAAGAAAAAATCAGAATTCAACCCAGAATCTAACGCCCAGTTTGGCGAAGGTGGTGCGGGTACTTTTTCCGATGGCAAACTCTACAGCCAAGTTAAAGATCCTCAGCATTATGGGCGGAAGGTGTTGACGGAACTTGTGAATGCGGGAGCTTCACCAGAAATTTTATATATTAATAAACCGCATATTGGCACGTTCAAACTGGTTGGAATTGTCCAAAGTCTTCGCGCCCAAATTGAATCATTAGGCGGAGAAATTCGGTTTCAAACTCGTGTAGAAGATATCCACATCGAAAATGGAAAAGTGCAGGGAGTTACCCTAGCCAGTGGAGAATATATTGCTAGTAATTATATAGTTCTGGCGGTGGGACACAGCGCCCGCGATACTTTTGAAATGTTGTTTTCGCGCGGGGTTTACATCGAGGCTAAACCTTTTTCTATTGGTTTTCGGGTGGAACATCCGCAGACTATCATCGATCGCTGTCGTTTTGGCGATCGGGCGGGCCATAAGCTTTTGGGCGCCGCCGATTACAAACTGGTTCACCATTGCCAAAACAATCGTTCTGTATATAGTTTCTGTATGTGTCCCGGTGGTTTGGTAGTGGCGGCTGCGTCAGAACCGGGGCGACTTGTTACTAATGGGATGAGTCAATATTCTCGCAATGAACGCAATGCTAACAGCGGGATTGTGGTAGGTATCACGCCGGAGGATTATCCCGGTCATCCCTTAGCAGGAATTGAGTTTCAGCGTCGCCTAGAAGAACGGGCATTTGAGTTAGGAGGTGGCACTTACAACGCCCCTGGGCAGCTTGTGGGTGATTTTTTGGCAAATCGCCCTTCCACGGCGCTAGGCAGTGTGCAGCCGTCTTATACGCCGGGAGTTGTGATGACTGATTTGACCGAAAGTTTGCCAGATTATGCGATCGCAGCTATCCGCGAAGCACTTCCGGCTTTTGACAAACAGATTAAAGGATTTGCGATGGATGATGCGGTTTTGACTGGGGTGGAAACGCGCACTTCTTCACCAATTCGGATTAAACGCAAGGAAGATTATCAGAGTTTGAATACAGAAGGTCTTTATCCTGCTGGGGAAGGTGCAGGATATGCGGGTGGAATCCTGTCAGCGGGGATTGATGGGATTAAGGTGGCGGAGGCGGTTGCTTTGAGTATTTTGCGATCTTCAAACCACAAAATTTGAGGCTGGATCAACCAACTGCAAATTCGGTGTATTGTCGGACATGAGGTGCGTGATAGGCTAGCACAATTTCCTGGGATGGGACGCCTCGTGCTATTAATTGATCGGCGATCGCTTCTTCAGTCCCGTCATGCTGCACCCAAATTTTCCCATCTTTAATATCTACATGAATCACACAGCCATAAATCCGAGTGCTACCGTTTTTCCAACCCACATTTACAAGTTGATAGCGATCGCTTACCAGATCGAAAATCGTCTCGCTGGAAACTGGATCGTTAGGCGATCGCCGCTGGGCTCGTTCAGTTAGCAACTCCTGAATATATTGACGATACAAACTTACTTTATCCATTGAGAAATCTCCTCTTTTTCGGTATCGTAAACTAAAAGCGGAATTTGATTGCGTTCAATCACCATTTGAATAAATGACTATTTGAAAAATCTCGTGTAAATATCTAAGGGAACTGCTAGGTAAAGAGTTCTCTCTGGATCGTCATATTCTAATGCAATCCGATAGTTAATAAATTGTCCCACTGCGGTATGAAATTCTGAAATCGTCGATGGTGCTAAAAACGTTTTGATTTCAACCGCAATTTTTTCATTATCCTTTGTAGCTGCTAATAACTGTTCTGCACCCAGATCGATATAAAAATCCACAAATCCCAGATCGATATGATAAGGATCATGAGTAATTGTCCAATCCTGATTTTGGAGGGCCGTCTTGACGAGTTCATGAAACTTATCTTTAGCTGGCCTATTTAAACAGCAGCTAAACGCGATCGAATTTCCGTATCGGTATACTCCGGCGTCCAGCCTTCTTTGGTGATAAAATAGCGCACCGCTTTAATTTTCCGGGCTGCTGTCAAATAAAACCAGTGTTCTGTATTCGCCGGCACGTTGATAAATTCTTCCGGCTGCACAGTGAGTTCGACTTGGCTGCCGTCGGGCCGCACAAAGCCGAAAATGCCCTCGCCTGCTACGATATAGCGGACTTCATCATCGACGTGGATGTGGCACTTGTTGAATTTGGACAACATGGTGTCGATGTTGGGGATGTCTGGATGCAGTACGATTAAGTCGCGATCCTGATAGCCTGCACTTTCGGACAACTGTTGAAAGTAGCCGTCGAGGGCTTGTAACACTTGCTCTTTTTGATTGTCGTCAAGAGCATCTTTAGCTAACAAATTTTGAATTTCAGGGCTGTCACCCACGGGCCAGCGGTTGAGTTGAATGTTTAAGGAAGCGAGTTCTCGGGTAATGTCGCTTTGTTGAGTGTAGGTTGTACCGTTTTCGAGTTGCAGGATAGCCATGTTTGCACGTTCCTATTTTTGGGTGAGGCGATACACAGGCACTGTGAAAGATGTTTGTCGATCGCGCCTGTACCAGAATCACAATTTTAACGCTAATTTGAACAGGCTTTTCGGCCTGTTCCACAACAGTTGAATATTTGTCGCGGTAATATTATAAGTCAGGCGCCAGCTAGCACCAGCAGCGATGGCATTACTGATATCTTAAATGTAACTTTTGCAACAACTATGCCTACTTATACGGGAATTTCTAGCGAAGCATTTCAGCATCCCCTCGATCGCCAAGCTGAGGAAGCGTTACGCAGCGTGCCTGGATTTGACTTAATTGCCAGCAAATTTGTAGAATTTGTCTACGAACGACCGCAATTCGTTTACCTAATGGGAAATAGCATTCAAGTCGGGCCACGCCAATATGCCAGCATTTATCATATATTTCGGGAGTGCGTGCAGGCTTTAGATGTTTTTCCAGAACCGGGTTTGTTTGTTTCTCAGAATCCCTCAGTTAACAGCTATGCTCTGGGAAAAAACCAGCCTTATGTAGTATTAAACACTGGTCTTTTAGACTTGTTGGAAGAGCCAGAAATTCGGGTAGTATTGGCTCACGAGTTGGGACACATTAAATGCGGTCATCCAACTTTAAATCAAATGGCGACGTGGGCAATGAGCGTTGCATCGACAATTGGCGAGATGACTTTCGGGCTGGGAAATATGGTCGGTAGCGGTTTAATTTACGCTTTTTACGAGTGGCGTCGCAAGGCTGAATTATCGGCAGACCGGGCGGCTTTGTTGGTAACGGATGACTTAAACAGTGTGATGAAGACGATGATGAAACTTGCGGGAGTTAGCAGTAAATATGCTGACCAATGCAGTTTGCAAGAATTTATCCGCCAGTCTGACAACTATCAAGAGCTCGATCGAGACAATCTCAACCAAGTGTATAAATTTTTACTTTACAACGGCGGCCAAGGCGTGATGCTGAGTCACCCTTTCCCGGTGGAACGCCTGCGGTATTTGCGAGACTGGGCCAGTTCCGAAGAATACCGCCAAATTAAGCTGGGGAACTACAAGCGGGCTGTAGCTGAGGGTGCGGTTGATGTGAAGTCCCAAACGCCTAACAGCGAGACGGAGGCTTTGCGCCGTCAGATTGAAGAGTTGCAGCGGGAGATCGATCGGCAAAAATCAAAGCGAAACTAAGTTTAAATTCCTCGTTTCCCGGCTGTGGCTGGGAACCAGCTAAATGTTTTGTTGAAGATTTACCGGATTTGAGGGAGGGGGAAACGTAAAAGGAAGGTAAACCAGTGAGAGACTTACTCGCAACTGGCCTCCAATCTAAAAACTGTCCCCTCCTTTCGGAAATCGGTTTCTGAAGAGGTGTAGTTTAAATCAAGAGAAGCTTATAAATCAACGGGGCTAAAAAAAATGAATATTGATAACGCAATGAATACTAACAAGCCAACTTCTAATTTTTTCGGCAATGTGGGAAAAGTCACGATGGCTCTGATTCTTCTGGCCGCGGGCATGGCATTTACAAATCCTGGGAGAGACAAATACCTCACTTATGCTTCCGGCGTACTCCAAACCGAGTTGGAAAGCACTGTTTGCAAAGATTCTCGCGTTCCGAAATCTTTGAGCGGCATTACAGATACTTTGATCGGCAGTTGCAAGAATTTGCTGACTTCGCAACGGGACACGATCGAAAGCTTGCTCGACAATACAACGCAGCGTCAAAATTTAGGTGTTGCCAGCATTTATACAACTGAACTGGGCAAAAAAAGCTATCAAACGGTTGGAGCTTTTGGGAATTTTGTGACCTTGCCACCTAGTTCTGAAAATGCTCCAAATTAGAGTCAAATTAAGTTCAATTGTAGAAACCGGGTTTTGTAGAAAGCCCGGTTTTTGCTTACGTAATTATCTCTAAGCAAATCTCAATAAATTCGGAGAGCAGCAGCACATATTTTTAGTCAAGCTCGCTATTATCAGCAAAATATTAAGTTTTCTTAAAGAAGAAAAGTTATTGTCCCACTTAATATTAACATGAACGCTATAAAGTTTGATGTTTAACAAATAAGCAGATGACAATGCAATTAAGTAAGGGTGAGAGATTTAATATCTCTAAAGAAGCGCCCGGTTTAAAAAAAATGGCGATCGCCCTCGGTTGGCATGTGACAGGGGCAGGACAAAGCTACGAGATAGATGTCTCTGCGTTTATGCTAGGTGCTGACGGCAAAATACCTAACGATAAATATTTTATCTTTTACAATAATCTGCAATCCGGTGACAGTTCGGTACTGCAAGTGATTCGGGATAAAAACAACCGAAGTCAAGAGAATAAAACGATTTACGGGGTTATCTTAAAAAGAGTTAATCCTGAAATTGAGGAAATAACTTTTGTTGTCACTATTCACGAAGCCGAAAAAATTAATGCAAATTTTACCCATATAAAAAATGCTTTTATCAAAATTTACAATTTGGATACAGAAAAGGAACTTGTTCGTTATGAATTAAAAGAAAATTTTTCGCGAGAGAGTGCTGTAGAATTTGGTCGCTTGTATAGAAAGAATGGAGAGTGGAGGTTTCAGGCGGTAGGAGCAGGATATCAGGCAGGATTGCAGAGTTTTGTGGATAAGTATTGCAGCTAAAATAATAATAAAATTGCTCCCATTACTCACGAGTTGGCAACGGGAACAGCAGATGATTTGCAGTTCCCTGCTGGGGAGTTGGAGGTGAAGCCAGAACCGGAAGCGGAACAGTCTTGTCTGGAGCATTTGGTAACTTTGTTAACTTGCTACCTAGTTTTGAAAATGCTCCAAACCAATGTCAAATTAAGTTCAATTGTAGAAACCGCTTGGGAAGCAAGCCCGGTTTTCACTTAGGTAATTCTCTCTAAGTAAATCTCAATAAATTCAGCTACAGGCACCAGATATTTTTAATCAAGCCCGCGATTAGAGAAACTCTGTTAAATTTCATTAATTAAACAACTTCTTATGCCACTTAACCTTAAAATTAGGAGTATAAAATTTTAGGTTTAACAAATAAGCAGATGGCAATGCAATTAAGTAAGGGTGAGAGATTTAATCTTTCTAAAGAAGCGCCCGGTTTGAAAAAAATCGCGATCGCCCTCGGTTGGCAGGCGACAGAGGCAGGACAAAGCTACGAGATTGATGTCTCTGCTTTTATGCTAGGTGCTGACGGCAAACTACCTAACGATAAATATTTTATCTTTTACAATAATCTGCAATCCTGTGATGGTTCGGTACTGCAATCGATTCCTGACAAAAACAACCGAGGTCAAGAGAATAAGAGTATTTACGGAGTTATTTTAGAGAAAATCAATCCTGAAATTGAAGAAATAACTTTTGCGGTCACTATTCACGAATCAGATAAAATCAAGGCAAATTTTAGCAATATCAAAAATGCTTTTATCAAAATTACCAATTTGGATACGGGAAGCGAACTGGTTCGCTATGAATTAAAAGAGAATTTTTCGCTAGAGACTGCTGTAGAGTTTGGTCGTTTGTATAAAAAGAATGGAGAGTGGAGATTTCAGGCGGTAGGAGAAGGATATCAGGCAGGATTGCAGAGTTTGGTGGACAAGTATTACAGCGGAAATAGCAATAATATTGCTCCCATTAGTAGAGAGTTGACAGCGGGAACAGCAGCAGATGATTTGCAGTTGCCGGCTTGGGATTTGGAGGTGGATTCAGAACCGGAATCGCAACAATCTCGTCAGACTCGAAGGGTACAGCAATCACGAATTAACAATCAAGTTAATAATTCGCGAAGTCGCAAAATACCCGCAGCTTTATTAGCAGGTTTAGCGGTTTTGGTGTTGGGGACAAGTGTAGGGACGATCGCCTTTATGCGATCGGGAAATGAAACGCTGAAGCAAGCTAAAATACTGGCAGTTGAAACACAGAATGCAGCGAAAGCAACCGATGTCAATCTGCTCAGAAGTTTCGAGCAACGACTTAAAGAAACGATCGCCAATTTAGAGAAAATTCCTAACTTCCCCGGCTTTGGGTATCAGCAAGCTAGAGCAGATTTACTGCAACTGCGCCCGAGTTTGGTTCCAGTAGCGCAAAATTTACAGGCGGCAGAAAGTCTAGCAACGGCTCAAAAATTGGCGATGGAAGCTGCTGTGGTTGTGCAAAAACCGCCTCATCCGATCGAAGTTTGGCAGCAGTCGCAAAGTAAATGGCAACAGGCGATCGCACTTTTAGAAGCGATCGATTCACGTACACCGGTTTATAATCTAGCTCAAAATAAGTTATCTAATTACCGAGCCAATCACGCTGTGATCAGTCAAAGAGTTGCGATCGCTCAAAAAGCTGCAAATTTTAGCAACCAAGGCTCTTTAAAAGTTCAAAAGGGAGATGTTCCGGGGGCGATCGCCAATTTTACTCAAGCTTTAGCGCTGAATCCGAACATACCTCAAGCTTACCTCGGATTGGGAATTGCTACTGGCCAACAGGGAAACAAGCAGCAGGCAATTTACAATTACGATCGAGCGCTGCAATTTAATCCTAACTTGGCAGAAGCTTATTTCGGTCGCGGTCAAGCATACTATGAATTGGGAAACAAGCAAAAGGCGATCGGGGATTACGAACAAGCTATTCGCATTAATCCTAATTATGGTTTGGCTTATTTGGAACGAGGTGCTATTCGCTGTATGTTGGGAACCAAATCGCCAGCAGTAGCAGACTTTCAACAAGCGGGAGAACTTTTTTTAAAGCAGGGAGACGGAAATAATTACAAATTAGCACAAAGCTTTATTAATGATTGTCAAGAACCGAGTGCAGAGGCTGCAATCTGCGATTATCGAAGGAACATAGATTCCTTCGGCAGACCCTGCGGTCGATCTGTTAATGTTCCGATTATAATTAGAAGAAAATCCGCGACTGCTACCTCAAACTCTGAGTCTACTGATATTAAAAGCAATAGCAGCGATGAAAAAATATCGCCTGAAAATTCAGATAGCAGCAGCACAAGAACTCGCAGCAGGAGAAGAAGTAAAAGGTAAACCGCTGTTGGATTAGTTAATCGATGACAAAATGTGCTGGTAAGCATCGATGGTTTGTTGGGCGATCGCATCCCAGTTATAATGCTTTTTGGCATACTCTTTGCCGTTCAATCCCCGCCGCTGGCGCTCCTGTGGATTCAGAAGTGCTGATTTGATTGAATTGGCGATCGCCCCTACTTCCAAAGGCCCCACCCACCCAGCTTCTGCTTGCTGTATGTCTTCCGCAATATGTATGCGATCGGAAATGGCGACAGGTACACCGGCTGCCATCGCTTCTGCTACAGCAATACCAAAGTTTTCGTAATAAGAAGGCAATACAAATAAGTCAGCTTTTGTCAATAGTTCAACTTTTAAATCACCGCTCACAAAGCCAGTTATGGTTGTGTATTTTGCTAAGCTTGAATTCTGAATTTTTACTTTAATTTGTGTTTCATAATCAGCATCTTGGGGATTAGAACCAGCTAAAACAAAGTGAAACTCTATGCCCGATCCTAAAATACTTTCTAATGCTGGAATTAGCAAATCAAGCCCTTTTTTAGGTTCAATTCGCGACATAAATAAGATGATTGGCACTTGAGATTCTCGCAATCTCTTAGGAAACAAACCTGCTGTCACCCCCAATGGAATCACCAAATCCCGTGGTACAGGCACCTTGTCTGTGCTGCCCAAACCAAATCTTTCTGAGATTTTAGCCTCTTCTTTACTTGTGAAATGAATTGCGGCTGCCCCTGCTAAATTAGGGCGTTCTAAAAGCGTGGCATAAATCTGTTTCAAGCGCTTTTTTTTCTGCAAGTCGGCGGGGTCAAGCATACCGCAGGGACGGATAATGTACGGCAAATGATGATATCTTGCAATTGTAGCCGCCAGGGTAGTTACTGGTGAGAAAAGAGCGTGAATGTGAGCCAGGTCAAACTGTCGCGCATTTTCATTTAACCACTGCAATAAACTCAGAGAAAACTTATATCTACGAAACGGAGAACAGCGGAAATAAATAATCTGATAGCCGTTTTGTTTTATTGGTTGATTTAAGGGGACATCTAAGGGATGTTGGCCGATATCTCCGTTAGAATCTGTGGTGATAATCGTCACATCAATGTTTTTGGCCGCGAGGGCGCCAGAAAGTCCGAGTACCATTTGACTCGGCCCGCCGTAGACGAGGGAAATTGAGGGGATAATTTGGAGGATTCGCATGGTTAGCACTCAGTGTTAGCTGAGGTAGATGGTTGTGTTATCATAGAAAGAATTGCAAAATTTGCACGTTATACTAATTTAGGCGATCGGAGGCAAGTTATGCTGATTGGATTCAGCCTCGGCAACTACAAATCTTTTAAAGAAACTGTCACCCTCAGCATGGTAGCCTCGTCAATTACTGAGGAAGACAAAGAGCTGAACGAAAATAATGTATTCCCAATTAATGATAAGTTAAGCTTACTCAAAAGTGCTGCTATTTATGGAGCTAATGCAAGCGGCAAAAGCAATCTTATCGATGCTATTAACTTTATGAAATGGTTTGTCCTCAACTCATCCAAAGAAACGCAAGTTTCAGAGGCGATCGATATTGAAGCATTCAGGCTAAGTACGGAGACAGAAAAAGAGCCGTCTTTCTTTGAAATCGTTTTTCTACTAGAAGACAAAAGTTTTAGGTACGGTTTTGAGGTGAACGCGCGGGAAGTTGTTTCTGAGTGGCTATTTCAAGCTGATGACAGTCAAGAAAAAATGCTTTTTGAACGGGATTTTGATAATTATATATTAGATGATTTCCCAGAGGGACAAGGCATTAGCGATAAAACCCGAAGTAATGCTTTATTTCTTTCTGTAGTCGCACAATTTAATGGTAAAATTTCTGGCAAAATATTGCTGTGGTTCAGTAAAACTTTGCAATTGATATCAGGCTTGGAAGATAGAGAATACCGCAAGCAAACCTTGGAGTCTTTGGAGAATGCTGGGCACAGACACGATATTATTGAATTTATCAAAAAATTAGACTTAGGTATTTTAGGTATTGATGAGATCAGGATTAATATTCCACCTCCTGTATTTTTTATTTCTAATAATACAGCAAAATACGGTGGCTCCTACGGTAATTTATACCCTAACTCTGAAACCAAAACTACGGTGCACGTGCACACACTTCACCCAAAATATGATGCTGACGGTAAGCAGACTTCTAAGGTACTATTCGATATCGAAAAGCATGAATCCGAGGGAACAAACAAACTGTTTGCATTAGCAGGCATTCTTCTGGATACTTTAAGGACAGGAAAGATTTTATTAATTGATGAACTTGATGCCAGACTGCATCCGCTGATTACTCGCGAATTAATCTGCTTATTCAATTCTAACGAGACTAATCCGCACAACGCACAGCTTATATTCACGACACACGACACAAACTTGCTCAGCAGCAAGACTTTTCGCAAGGATCAAATATGGTTTACCGAAAAGGACAACAAGGGCGCTACTGATTTGTACTCTTTGGTAGAGTATAAAGTAGGAAAAGATGCCTCACTTGAGCGCGATTACATTATGGGTAAGTATGGAGCTATCCCTTTTATTGGTAATTTCAAAGAACTAATAGGTGAACTTCATGAATAAAAAAAGTTCGTCTAGAAAAACAAATATTGATTACTACAATAGAAAGGTTAAAACTAGAAGATGGTTTTTAATCGTGTGCGAAGGTGAGAAAACAGAACCCAACTATTTTAGAAGTTTCCCGGTAGACACAAAGGTAATTAAGCTGGATATCAAAGGAGAAGGAAAAAATACGAAGAGTTTAGTAGAAAAAGCTATTGAGTTAAAAAACGACACAGAATCCGACGAAAAAGACCGATTTTGGTGTGTGTTCGATCGCGATAAAAACCCTAAAAATCCTAACGACTCGCAAAATTTTAATTCAGCCATAACTCTTGCAAGAAATAACGGCATTGACGTAGCTTATTCAAATGATGCTTTTGAATTGTGGTATTTGCTGCACTTCCATTTTTATAATACGGGAATTTCTCGCCAGGATTATCAAAATATGCTAACCAAGTTATTGGGACACGAGTATAAGAAAAACAGCGAGACGATTTATGAGGAACTAAAAGACAAACAGCAGGATGCAATTAAACACGCAAAACGGCTTTTACAGGAATACAATCGCCCCAATCCTGAAACTGACAATCCTTCAACAACAGTACATTTGCTAGTCGAAGAACTTAACAGTTTTATTCCTGATTGATGAGTAATTTTGGCAGTACATACATCTGATCATCAAAAGACCTCAAACACCCGATTTCTTCGTATATTTCTCCTGACTCGTCGCAAAACTCGTAGAAAGCGGGTTTCTAGCCGCCCCATGCTTAAGCCCTGAAACTTTCACTGCAATAACGAGAGTGAAAACTTATATCTGCGCCAGGGAGAACAGCGGAAATAAATAATCTGATAACCGTTTTGTTGTATTGGTTCATTCAGAGGAACATCTAAGGGAAGTTGACCGATATCTCCGTTAGAATCTGTGGTGACAATCGTCACATCAATGTTTTTGGCCGCGAGGGCTGCAGAAAGTCCGAGTACCATTTGACTCGGCCCGCCGTAGACGAGGGAAATTGAAGGGATAATTTGGAGAATTCGCATGGGGGATAGTTATTTAAATCAACATACCAACATCTCCCATTACAAATTTAATTATCTGGAAAAGGCTGCCCCTCTAGCTGTTCAGCTTCCTCTCTCTTTGTTGCTGTAATTTGGGTATTGTGAGATATTTTCTTGGAAAATTCATACATCTCACTGGCTTTGGCTTCAGCGGCTTTCACAATTTCAAGGATTTCCAGGAGTTGGCTTTCATCTGGTAATTGTTTCATGGCAATGCTTCTAATCTCTCAACTACTTTGTCTATCATAATTTTAGATTCTGGAGCCATCTGTAGCAAGGCTGCTACATAATCTCCTGCTTTTTGAACATCTTCATCGGGCACACCAGCCATCAATACATTGCCCACCATGTGCTCTGCTTGTAAGCGAGTACCTGCTACGTTGAATTGAAAATTCGTGATGGAAGAAAAATATTGCATCAGTATTTCATTCTGGGGAAAAAGAGACATTGCTCTTCTAAGTGCAAAAAGTCCCAGCGTTGCTTGGCGATCGCTATCGTCTAGTACCTGGTAGAGTTCGTTAACCAAAGAGCGTATGTCGGGAGGAATAGACATTTACTACTGTTTTTATTTAACACTCGCATTATAGCTAAAAGTTACAACAATTCTTTGTAGAATTCCAATAACTGCTCAGCTAAAGCTTTATTTGTATAATTGCTCATCGCTCTATGATAGCCCCGATCGCCCAAATCGGCCGCCAACTCCTGCCGCTCCATCAATTGCTGTAAACACTCTCGCAAAACCCCTGCATTTCCCTCGGGGAATATTAACCCCGCATCGCCGATGACGTGGGGAATTTCCCCGCAGTCGGAACCAATAACCGGAATTTGACAGGCCATTGCTTCGATTAAAACATGACCGAATTGTTCTTTCCAGCCCACAGTGGTCAAAGTTTTGAATTTATAGCTGGTTTGCGAAGGCAATACCAAACAGTTCATTAAGTTAATGTAGGGGGGAATTTCTTCGTGGGAAACGCTTTCTACCCAGATTATTCGGTCGCTGATTCCCCATTCAATACATTTTTCGGCGAGGTGCGTCCGCAATTTTCCTTGTCCTACTAACAGCCACTTCCAAGAGCTTTTTTTCAATCCTGCCAAGGCCTCAGCTAAAGTTAGCAGTCCTTTTTCTTCGACAAATCGCCCTACAAATCCTACCACAAAATCGGTCGGTTCAATGCCGAACCTACGCGATAAATCAACGTCTTTACCAGTGCGGCGAAACAAAGTTTCATCTACTCCGAGTTGTGGCATTACTTTTACCGCACCTTGATAGCCCCGCTGCCGCAAAATTGTAGCTCCATCTAGGTTGCCTGCAATAATTCCGTCAGTGCGCTGAAGATTGTAATTTTCTAAGACTGAAACCGGCCAATTCAATTGATAAGGCAGATTCCACCAAGTAAATAATATATTTTTTGCTTGCAGTCTTAGCAGTTTATTTAGTAAAATCAACTGAGCGCAAGCGAGAGATTTTGCACCTTGTTCAACTTGAATTATCTGCGGTTTAATTTCTTGCAGAAGTTGAATTAAATCTGTACCAAAAGTTAGCAAACCTTGATTATTTTGACTAAAGTTGGAGACTGGGACTACTTTAAATGAGCCTTTTTGATAAAATTGCGTTTCTATAATTTTATTTTGTACGCCTCCGGGTTTCCAACGCTGCGGCACTACAACTGTTACTTCAATATCGGGTTCTAGGTTGGCTAATATCTTGAATTTTTCCCGATTAATGTCCACAATATAGGTGTGACTAGCCACGAGAATTCTCATTTATTGGGAAGGGCGAATGGGGAATAGGTAATTATTGATCGTTAATCTTGTCTTGATGGCTATAACTTTGTCCATCATTCCACAGAGATTGAATTACTGTATTTATAGCACTGAGAAAACCCAGGATATAAAAAGCAAATCTAGTTATAATTTTAATGGGCGAGGCGCTTTTATAACAAGGTGGATTTCCCAAAACGTGGCAGTCAAAAAGTTTGGCGAAAAATCGCAGGCATTGAAAGGCTGTTAAATTTTTCAATCCCATGAGGAAATGGTTGTGATAAAATGTGACTTGATATTCGATCGATCGCGTACTGACATCGTGACACCCGCCGCTTTCTTCCCCCAAGTGAACTAAACACGCATTGGGATCGTACCAAATTTTCATGCCAGTCGATCGCAATCTCAAACAAAAATCCGACTCCTCCCGCACCGCACTGCCTGCAAACCGCTCGTCAAACCTCAGCTCGCACTCGGAAAAAACCTGCCTGCGAAATGACATATTGCAGCCTCTAGCCGAGAGCACCTGCTGCGGTTTGACTGTATGCACCAAATCGATAAAATACCAGGCAATGCCCGCATCCATCGCTTCTGAGGGCAAATATTCGATCGCCAAATCGCCTCCAGAATTATCCAGTTTCATTCTGTCAAAAACCCTGCCCGCCACACATCCCACATCGGGTTTTTCTAAATAGTTGTTAGCGTGAGCCGCCAAAAAACCCTCTGGCAACTGTACATCATCATCAATAAATAAAATAATCTCTCCAACTGCGCGCCGCACTGCATAATTTCGAGCTCCCGGCAAACTCGCCCAATCTACTCTAAACCAGCGAATTTTGCCAGCATTTGCCAATTCCTCTAAATAAACTTGAGTTTCCGATTCGTGGGTGCGAGTTTGATCGATTATTAGCACTTCAAAATTCGGATAATTTTGCCGAATCGCATCAGCCAATGTCTCTCGCAGGGGCTGCTCGCGGTTGTAGGTGGGTATCACAACAGAAATCATCATCGCACAATTGAGTGAAAATAAAGTTAAGGGTAGGCAGGATGCCTGCCCCCCTCGTTATTTTTGGAGAAGTTGATTAAAACTCGAAATTAGTAGTTAGAAATTTTGATTGATTAATTTTGAATTAAAGGATTTTAACTCAAAAATCAAGACTCAAAATTCAAAAGTTTTAGCAATTCCCCATTTCCATCAGATAGCTATGTGTTGCTGAACGGCTAAAACTAAATTGTCAGTCCAGAAATTAGCCAATTCGGCGCTGGCAGCTTCCACCATAACTCGAATTAGCGGTTCAGTGCCAGAAGCGCGAACCAAAACCCGTCCCTGTTCTCCCATTGCTGTTGTAGCACGTTCGATCGCACTTTGCATTGCCTCGCACTCGTGCCATTTTAGACGTTTTTCGCGATCGTCCACCCGAATATTTCGCAACAACTGCGGATAAGTTTGGAAACTGCCACTTACCAATTGTGCCAAAGATTGCCCGGACTGGCGCACCAGCGAAGCCAAATGCAAAGCTGTTAGCAAACCGTCGCCGCTGACACCATAATGCGGACAAAGAATGTGTCCCGACTGTTCGCCGCCCAACATCGCACCAGTGCGCTGCATTTCAGCGTGAACGTACTGATCTCCGACGTTGGTTCTAGTTAGTTTGCCGCCCAATTCTTCCCAAGCTCGCTCGAAGCCGAGGTTAGCCATTACAGTAGAAATAATTAAATTGGATGGTAACTGTTGGGAGTCGCGCAACTGCCGGCCCCACAGATAAAGAATGTAATCGCCGTCAATCGTTCGACCTTGGTTGTCAACACACAAAACTCGATCGGCATCGCCGTCAAAAGCAAATCCCAAATCGGCATTGTGTTCCAAAACAGCCGCTTGCAAACTGTCGAGATGAGTAGAACCGCAGTTAACATTAATACGAGATCCATCAGGAGAGTCGTGCAAACAGATCACCTCCGCCCCCATTTGCGCGAACACCGCCGGCGCCAAACCCGCGGCCGCCCCCCAAGCCAAATCCAAAACTATCCGCATTCCCTCCAAATTCATCTCTTGCAGCGAATCACAAAGCGAAGTGGCATAATCTTTAACCAACTCAGCGCGATGGTAGTGGTGTCCCCAAGCCAAGCTAGCAACCGGAACCTTTGCCCCCCGGATTCCCGCTTCGATTTGTTCCTGCAACTGCTGCGACAGCTTGAAGCCGTTTGACCCGAAAAATTTAATGCCGTTGTCTTCTGGGGGATTGTGAGAAGCCGAAATCATCACTCCGCCGACCGACTCCGAAACGCTTGCCAGATAAGCAACGCAGGGAGTGGGACACAATCCCAAATTCCACACTTCCAAACCGGCGGCCGTCAAACCCGCTGACAGTGCCATTGCCAGCATATCGCTGGAATTCCTGCTGTCTTGCCCCAAAATCACAGGCCCCTGGTTGGGGGAATGTTGCCGTAGAACTTGTCCAGCCCAGAAGCCCACTTGCAGGGCTAAGGGTGCATTCAGCAATTCTCCAACTTTCCCGCGAATGCCGTCTGTGCCGAAGAGTTTGGTATTGGGCAGGGAGAGGCTATTTCCCAGCAGAATCGTATCGCGTTTGGCTGGCTGTACCGAGTTAACAGCTTGAAAGTCGCTGCCACGAGGGCGCGAAGGTGTCTGAACCATATTCACTCCTTTAGGAATATTCACACTCACACTTTGGGTTCATGTTACAACTGAAAGCTTTATTTTCAGCCTAAACTCCATTTATTTCGTCGATTGCTGAGGCAACTTGCTCTGACAACCTACGCACAAAGCTTAACCTCATCGGAAAAATTTGTATTTTACCCAAGGGAAAAACTTTTAGTACCGGGGCGCGCCCACGCCACGAAACCCGGTTTATTTCTCTCTCCAAGAGTTACGCTACTGCCGTTGTAGCCTATCAGGCACTGCGTGTGTAGAAAGTTAATGCTGTGTTACCGTATATTTTCTGGCGGCAAATTTCTAGACCGGAAATTGGTTGTGTCGATCGCTCCGGGCTGTGTTCGATCGCGATTTCGCCGTTTGGTGCTAGCATTTCTTGGCTGGCGATCGTGTTTAACACAGGTTCGTACAAGTCGCTGGCGTAGGGCGGATCGAAGTAAATGCGATCGAACTGCTGCCCCGCTAGTGCCGCCAACTTCGCCGTCGCGTTTCCCCGCAGTATTTGGAATGTTTGGGACGAGTCTGCTACTTGCTCCCAGTTTTCGCGGATAATCGCACAAGCTTTCGCCGACTGTTCGATGCCAGTGACACTCGCAGCTTGACGACACAAAGCTTCTGCGCCCATCGAACCGCTGCCGGTACAAATGTCAAGCCATCTGCAATCTGCGATCGTCCCTTGCCAAATATTAAATAAAGCTTCTCTGACTCGCGAAGGTGTAGGGCGAGTGGCGAGTCCCGGCAGGGTTTTGATTTGGCGATTGCCAGAGATTCTTAAACTCATTTAGGAAGAAGGAAGAAGGAAGAAGGAAGAAGGAAGAGGGAAGAAGGAAGAAGGAAGAGGGAAGAAGGAAGAAGGAAGAGGGAAGAAGGAAGAGGGAAGAAGGAAGAGGGAAAAAGGAAGAAGGAAGAACACTTTTAAAAATGTCAAACCCGGTTTCGGCAATTTACCGGGTTTTTCAATATTCATGCCACCTAAGCAGGTACTTTTTCCCGAACCAGACTGACAAAATTTGACAGCATTTGCAATCCCGTACTCGAAGACTTTTCCGGGTGAAATTGCACGGCCATCAGATTGTCTTTAGCTATAGCCGCCGTCACGTTTTGACTACCGTGAGTCACAATTGCAGATCGCACTTCCAAATCCACCGGATCGACATAATAAGAATGCACGAAATAAACCCAAGGATCAGACGGTAAATTTTGCCACAGCGACAAATCCGGCTGAGTAAATTGCAATTGATTCCATCCCATGTGGGGAATTGTCAAACCCGGTTCCGAGCGAAATCGGCGCACTTTTCCCGCAATAATGCCCAATCCCGGTTCTACACCTTCTTCGGAACTTTCAAACAGAATTTGCAAACCCAAACAAATGCCTAAAAAAGGTTTTCCCGAGGCGATCGCATTTTTTATCGGTTCTATCAAATTGCGCGATCGTAAATTCTGCATTGCCGGGTCAAACGAACCAACTCCCGGCAAAACTACCGCATCAGCCTGCTCGATTATAGCAGGAGAATCTGTAATTTTTGGCACTGCACCCACATTTTCCAAGCCTTTACAGACCGAGTGCAGATTACCCATGTCATAGTCTACTACTGCAATGACAGACATTGACTTACTTGCCTTATATTATCAATATCAGTATTATTGCACAAATATGACGGCGAAAATCCTGCTGACCTCATTTGATACTTGGCTTCCCCATCAGCAATCTAACTCTTCGGACGACTTATTAGCCAAGATTTCCCAGATCAAATCTTTGCCGGATTCCCTGACTTTTTTGAGGAAACTGCCAGTAGATTTCCAGCTAGCACCTAATTTAGCGATCGCCGAAATCAACCATATCCAACCTGACACTATTATCTGCTGTGGCATGGCCGAAAGCCGGCAAAAATTAACCATAGAATCTTGCGCTTGCTGCGATCGCGACATTCTGAAAACAGCAGTTAATCTCGAACCGCTAGTCGCTGATTTAGCTGCAACAGAAATCAGTCACGAAGCCGGAAAATTTGTTTGCGAAGCCCTGTATTATGCGGTTTTAAAACACATTGCACATTCTAAACTTAGCACCAAATGTATTTTCGTACACGTACCAATTTTAACTGATGAAAACACCGACAAGATTGTCGCCGATTTTTTATTAATTTTAACTCGCCTCCCTTAACAACTGACAACTAACAACTAACAACTAACAACTGACAACTGACAACTGACAACTGACAACTGCCAGTTGCCAACTGACAACTGCCAGTTGCCAACTGCCAAGTCTTTAGCCGCCGTAATTCCAACCCGTGCTTTCTAGCAGCAACGGATTGCCTTCTCGGTGGACGCCTGCAGCCACAACTTCTCCCACATAAACCGTGTGATCCCCGTGTTCCACAGCGCCGACAACTTTGCACTCGATGTAACCCAGAGAATCCGAGATAATCGGACAACCAGTTTCCGCGCCCGGATAAAATTCTACATCCTCAAATTTATTGCCAACGCGGCGCTGCTGCTTAAAGAATGTCTGGGCTAACTCTTTTTGCCCTGCTTCTAGGAAACTCAAAGCAAAGACACCGCTGGCTTTGATCATGGCGTGGGATTTGGAGTCTTGCTTAACGCAGTTGACAACTAAGGGAGGGGTAAAGGAAGATTGCATCACCCAGCTAGCGGTGAAACCGTTGACTTCCTCCCCGTCTTTGACACCGCAGATGTACAATCCGTGAGGGATTTTCCGCAAGATGGTCTTTTTAGCTTGTTCGTCTAGCACGGGCTTACCTGTTCGATCGATAATTCTACACCGCTCAGTTTACCAATGTCGGGCCCACAAACCCACCTGTCTTAAGGGCGATCGCACCTGCCCGAATGCTGAGACTGCCAATATTGCTATTTTTGATACCAAATATTCCGCTTCCAGCAACATTTATTTTTATTAACTAAAATTAACTTAATCTGATTTTTTGGCAACTCACTATATGCTGTGTTAAAACTCTAGCTATTAATATTGCACTCTCAACGTAGTCGCTCAATCCCTTAGCAAAACCGGAGATAAGTCCATGACAGAATCGTTTAAGCGGAACTTTGGTTTAGGTCTTTTAGGCGTCAGTATATTATCTCTCATTTGTTTCGGCATAGTAGGGATTGGCAGAGACGGTCAACTCAATGCTGATGGTGGCGTCCTTTACGCTGCTGGACGTGCTTGGCTTAAGGGTTTAAATCCCTACAACCACGATTTACTCGTTCAAAGTGTAGCAGGAGTAAAGGAAATTGACGGTCTAGAAAATGCCGCTTTCTTTTATCCTCCTCCATCAGCGGCATTGTGTATGTTTGTCGGTCTGTTCGATTACTCGGTTGCCAAATTCGTCTGGCTCTTACTCAACTTACTGTCAATTGCAGCTATTATTTTCATGACTGTTCGTACCATCAACCAACATCAAAATAATAGTAAAAACCAACTCGGCATTTTGGTGATGGCTGCCATAATTATCGGCAACCCATTCACTGCCCACGTTATGTGGATGGGTCAAACTTCTTTGATTGCTTTTGCTGCCACAATGGCTGCTTGGTTCTTCAGCGAACGGCAAAAATTTGTATTAGCAGGAATCTGTTTGGGTGTAGCCAGCTTTAAACCGCAACTATGCTTATTGCTCGGTATTTGGTTTTTGCTAGAACGGAACTGGAAAATACTAGCTGTAGCCTTCGCAACTGTTACAATTATGAGCGCTTACCCATTGGTGCTGTACGGCGGACCCGTTGATCTCCTGGCAGCGTGGCATCAAGGAATTCAAGATAGCTATAGCTCTTTGCCTTTCAATCAACCGGGGTTTCAAGATAAAGTTGGTATGGAAAGTCTTTTTGCTTCTTTAGGCTTGAAGATACCGGCTATCAAGATTGTGGCAGTAATTTTAGCGGTTCTGCTGTGGGTGTTCCGCAATAGAATTAATCGAGAAGATGTCTTGGCTCTGCTGATGGGTATATCCTTCACATTCCTCGGATATACTCACGTTTACGATTATGTAGGTTTGTTCCCGATTCTGACCTCGCTGTGGCTGTACTCTAGAAATAACCGCAATGCTTTGCTCACCAGTATTGGTTTAGTTTTTCTACTCTTTTTTCCGAGACGTATATTTTTAGCAGCGGGTCTGCCTTTTTTGATTCACTGGAGAACAATTGTTGTTTTGATGCTGGTAGTTGGTGTTCTTGCATTCAGCATGAAAGCTAAATCTCGTCAAGGATTTCAGCAAGAAATGGCTTGATTTTCGCAGAGTTGCCAGGGGCAGAAATTATCATAAGGGGTGCTTGCCTCATAAACCCGGTTTATACGAAAAAATCCTGGTTGGGCGACTACACATCTACGAATAAACCGGGTTTATGAACCTCTGCCTTCTGGACTTAGGCAAAGAGTAGTTTGACGCACTACTTATAGCGGTAAGGTGGGCAATGCTAGCCCTGTGAAGGTGCGATCGAACGGCTTTACATCATCCTAGCTGTTGCTAATCGCCAATAAACCTAGTTTATTGACGAGGGTGTGTTAAAAGAATCAGATTTAAAGATCGCCCGCTATGAGATTTCAAGCGTTTGAGGGACTTCTTCACCATCTTGAGAGGGCAGGGTGCGCATTGCACACCCTGCACATAGAGGTTGTGCGTAAGTCCTGAACTCAAAACTCATCGAGGGGTAAAGGGTTGCGAAAAACGAAGGAATCTCAAAACTATTATGAAACTCCATACTTTTTAAACCAATCTTGCATCCGTTTCCAAGCATCCTCAGCTTCTTTTTCCCGGTAACTGGGGCGATAGTCGGCGTTAAAACCGTGCGGCGTATCTGGATAAATCACAATTTCGGAACCGCTGCTGCCTGTTTTGAGAACTTCCCGCATTTTCTCGACTGTATCGTTGGGAATTCCCTCGTCTTTGCCGCCGTAAAGCCCCAATACGGGCACTTTCAAACTGGCTGCAATGTCGATCGGCTGTTTGGGAGTTAAAGCCGTAGAATCGCCAACCAAACGCCCGTACCAAGCCACTCCAGCTTTGACTTTTGGGTTGTGAGAAGAGTACAGCCAAACAATTCTGCCACCCCAGCAAAATCCTGTAATTCCCAACTTATTAGTATTGCCTTTTCCTGACTTTTGTGCCCACTCTACGGTAGCATCTAAATCGGACATAACTTGCTCGTCAGGAACTTTCGAGACAACTTTACTAATAATTTCTTGAACCTCGGTGAGTTTAGAAACATCACCTTGACGGGCAAACATTTCTGGGGCGATCGCTAAATAACCTAATTTTGCCAAACGGCGGCAAATATCTTGAAGGTGCGCGTGAACTCCGAAGATTTCTTGAATTACTAAAATTACTGGAAAATTGCTGCCGCTGGCTGGCATTGCTCTGTAGGCTGGAATTGAGCCGTCTTTTACAGGAATTTTTACCTCACCGGCAACTAAACCAGCAGCATCCGTATTGATAACGGCAGCCGCAATAGGGTGAACTGCTAAGGTAAATCCGGCGCTTAATGCGGTGACAATGATAAATTGTCGGCGAGTTAAATCACTCATGTTTTTCGGTAATTGGTAATTGGTAATGGGGAATTGGGCATTGGGCATTGGTAATTGGTAATTGGGCATTGGTAATTGGAACTAACCAATGACTAATGACTAATGACTAATGACTAATGACTAATGACGGAAAAGCCGATCGTGCTCTGGATGGTACAAGCGCGATCGCCCTTCTGCTGATTTTCCCAAGGCCGGACTAATAACGTACATTGTCGTTCTGATCAAATTATTTTCGCGGGTAGCAACGGACATTTTGTCAAGGGGAACTAGCACAATTTTTTCATCTGGCCAGCCCAACCGATAACAAATCGCTATCGGCAAATCCGATGGGTAATGTTCCATCAATTTAGCTTGAGCTTTTTCGACATGGCGGGCGCTCAAATACAGGCACAAACTCGCTTGATGAGCCGCTAAACTCGCCAATTCTTCGCGTTCGGGTACTTCAGTTCTGCCGCTAATTCGCGTCAAAATAATTGTCTGCACAACTCCCGGAACTGTCAACTCAATTTTAAGTTTAGCCGCCGCAAGTTGGAAAGCGCTAATTCCCGGGATTACCTCAAAAGCAATTCCTGCGGAAGCCAAAGCTTGCATTTGTTCGCCCACGGCCCCGTAGAGACAGGGATCGCCCGAATGCAGACGGACGACGCTTTTTCCGTCGCGCACTCGTTCCACCATCAAAGGTACAATCTCTTCGAGGGTCTTATCCGCAGTTTGGATCACTTCAGCATCTGCGCGTACCCCCTGCAAAATTTGCTCTGGGACTAGCGAATCAGCAAATAATATGACATCGGCAGCAGCCAGTAATTTTTGAGCCTTAACAGTCAACAAATCCGGGTCTCCCGGGCCTGCACCTACAATGTATACCCCTGGAATTAGGGCTTCAATCTCTGTCAAACTCATGGCTGCTAAAAAATTTGCTAAATTTACGGACGCTTCCGGATGTACCTATTTTGGTTGGAAGTAAGGGATGGTAGATGCACCCTGGTTTTGAACCCTAGAGACTAACCTCTCTGGGGTTTTTTATTGATCCTCTGGCAATTTCGGAGTGATCTTTGCCCGATCGCTATTCGGGGAGACAACATCGGGTAAAGGTCGATCAAGCAAATAAAGCCAAGCTAACCCGCCCAACCCTAAAACAATCCCAGTCAAGCTTACCATCTGTGCCGTCCGCAGCGGCCCGAACATCAAACTATCAGTTCGCAACCCTTCAATCCAGACTCTACCCGAACTGTAAGCTGCGATATAAACCAAAAATAAAGCACCAATTTTTAAGCGAATTTTGCCCTGCAAATCGCAGAAAAATAAAGTCATAAGCAACCCAAATACTGTCAGATTCCACAGGGATTCGTAGAGAAATGTGGGGTGGAAGTATTCAAAATTAGCGTAGGCGGGCGGGCGGCTGTTTGGCGGAATATAAAGTTTCCAAGGCAAATCCGTAGGACCGCCAAAAGCTTCCGAGTTAAAGAAATTTCCCCAGCGTCCGATCGCCTGACCGAGAATTGCCGAAGGCGCGATTAAATCTGCAAATTGCCAAAAAGAAACTCGCTGGATTTTCGCAAAAATTAAAGCTGCGATCGTGCCACCCAAAATCGCCCCGTGAATGGCAATTCCGCCTTTCCAAATCGCAATAATATCCTCTGGCCTCTGGGCGTATTGCTGCCACTCGAAAGCCACGTAATAAATTCGAGCACAGGGAATAGCGCCCAGAACCAGCCAAATTGCCAAATCACCCAGCAATTCCGGGTTGACGCGGCGTTTTTGGGCCAAGTATTGGGACAGACTGACCCCAATCAAGACGGCAGAAGCTATCAACAGCCCGTACCAGCGGATGGTGACGGGGCCGAGTTGAAAGATAATTGGGCCCGGCGATGTAAATTGAAAGCCTAAAGGCAGCGCAAGAATATTTAGCACCATAAAAGTTGCATTAATTGTGATGGAAAGCTGTCAAATTTGCATACCCTTTAACAAACTACAGAGTTTATTTTAGGTGGCTGCGGTCATTTATACGCAATTTTTGGGGAATTTTGCCAAAAATTAACTTTGTTGTCGAGATTTTTGTTATTGCAACCTTGTTGACGTGGCACGACGGACTCAAAGGCTACACTCAGAATCACAGAATTACCTTGAAATGCGTCCAGGAATATACAGCAGGTTGCAGGTTGATGAAGTACACACGCTTATGGATCAATTCCCGCCGGGACAAGGCACTGCCGTCTCCCTACTGCACTTCATAAACCGGGGATACGCTGTAAGCATCAGTGAGGCTTGACATAAAAAAACTATGGGTGTTAGTATGCACTCATCAAAAAATAATTCTTTAAAAAAAATATTGTGACAGCATCCAAATTTTACATTCCTTCCTTAGACGGAATTAGGACGATTGCTTTTCTCATTGTCTTTTTATCTCATGCAGGGGGCGACAAGATTTTCCCTGGACCCTTTGGTGTAACAGTGTTTTTCTTTTTAAGCGGATATTTGATCACAACTTTGCTGAGGCGTGAATATGAACAAAACCAATTCATTAATTTAAAACATTTTTTTTTACGACGTTTTCTGCGAATTTGGCCGGTGTTTTATCTAGTCTTATTCGTAGCATCTACCTTGACATTGATAGGTGTACTTGAAGGAGAAATACAACTACCAGGTTTTTTAAGCCAGGCTCTCCATTATTATAACTATTATGCAACTTTTGCTGGTGGTTACGGAGTAGCTCCTGGTAGTGGTGTATATTGGTCTCTGGCGGTGGAGGAACACTTCTACTGTCTTTTCCCTTTTCTCTACATAAGTTTACTCAAAATGCGTGTGAGTCCCAAAAGGCAAATGTTAATTATTTGGGGAATTTGCTTAGCTATTCTAATTTGGAGATGTTTTCTAGTGTTTGGCATGGGAGCAGGTGAGAATAGGATCATTTTTTTATCAGATACGAGAATAGATAGTATATTGTTTGGCTGTGCATTAGCGGTCAATGGCAACCCAGTATTAGATACTCCCTATGGCTCTGATAGACTGTGGAAGTATTTCGTACTACCAGCCGGAATTACTGTAATTATTTTGTCGTTTATATGTGATTCTAGTGAATTTGAAAGTACAGTGCGTTACACTATTCAAGGTCTGGCACTACATGGTCTTTTTATTGCTGCTATCCGTTTTCCAGATTGGGGAGTATTTCAAATTCTCAATTGGAATTGGATGCGGTTTATTGGCTTGCTTTCATACTCGCTTTATTTAGTACACCATACTGTAATTAAGGCTGTTTATCTTTATTTACCTCAAATTTATGTAGCTTTGCAAGGAGTAATAAGTATGCTGATTTCTCTTATATTAGCCTATGCAATGTATAGGTATATAGAACTGCCATGCGGAAAGCTACGCAAGCAGTTGTCATCCTCATCAAGTTAAGTGCCAGAAAATATTTCCCAAGTCTATTTTGCCAATTTCGTCACCGATCGGCGGCCACTTTGGTCGAGAAGTTTTAATATAGAGGGTGGCTTTAAATTTTATGATGACCTATGTCTCCTACTTCCGTTTCTCAGGTGTACTCTTCTGGTAATTCCAAGGGTGCGAATCAGTCTCGCAAGACTGCTGCTTTGGCTGTTGAGTCGGGTAAAATTCCGCCCTTGTTGGGGGCGAGTTTAGCTGAGTTAACGGAGTGGGTACAGCAGCAGGGGCAACCTGCTTATCGGGGAAAGCAGTTGTACCAGTGGATTTATGAGAAAGGTGCGCGATCGATCTCTGACATTTCTGTATTCTCGAAACAGTGGCGCGAGACTGTTGCTAAAATTCCGATCGGGCGATCGACCATTCATTATCGATCGGTCGCACCAGACGCCACGGTAAAGTATCTTCTAAAATTAGCAGACGGTCAAATCATCGAAACCGTCGGCATTCCCACCGATAAACGGCTGACTGTGTGCGTCTCAGCCCAAGTTGGCTGCGCGATGGGATGCGACTTTTGCGCTACCGGAAAAGGCGGTTTCAAGCGCAATTTAGAAGTAAACGAAATTGTCGATCAAGTCTTGACTGTACAGCAAGATTTCGGCCGCCGAGTCAGCCACATCGTATTTATGGGTATGGGCGAACCCCTGCTGAATTTCGATAATGTTGTAGCTGCTGTCAAGTGTTTGAATCAAGATGTAGGAATTGGACAGCGAAATATCACCATTTCCACAGTAGGAATTCGCAATCGCATCAGCCAACTAGCCGAACATCAACTGCAAGTTACCCTTGCCGTCAGCCTCCACGCTTCCAATCAAAGATTGCGCGAAGAGTTAATTCCTAGCGCCCGCCCTTATCCTTTGGGTGAGTTAATCGCAGAATGTCGGGAATATGTGCGATCTACTGGACGCAGATTGAGTTTTGAATACGTACTTTTAGCAGGTGTGAATGACTTGCCGGAACACGCAGCCGAGTTAGCAACTCACTTGCGCGGTTTTCAGTGTCACGTCAATTTGATTCCTTACAATCCGATTCAGGAAGCTGAATATCAGCGACCGACTCCCAATCGAATTAACAGTTTCGTTGCGACTTTGAAGGAAAAGAAAATTGCAGTTAGCGTGCGGTATTCTCGCGGCTTAGAAGCAGATGCAGCCTGCGGACAATTGCGGGCATCCGAGGTTTAAGTTTCAAGAGTTATGAGTTATGCAGTGTGCGGTAAAATAAATTTACTAGCACTCATAACTCATACTCGTAAATACTGAATTTCAAGCTTTAAGACAATTAAATTGTTAATATAATCCTTTAAATATGGAACATGACAGCATAGAATATGACTTAAAAAATGAGCCTAGTCTCAATCTTTTAAGAATTGACAATGCACCATTAATTATTAGTTTTTTATATCTACAGTTCAAGTCTTCAGATAAGATTACCGTTTTCCAATCAGAACTCGTAGAAAAACTTGAAAATTATTTAGAGAAGCTGCGCGAACATGAACCAGAACGATATTGTAGGAAAGCACAGACTTACCTGGACACCTGGTGCAATAGCGATCATCAGTTCTTGAAGAAATATTATTTAACAAAAAATGACGATCCAGTTTTTGAACTTGCACCGGGTACTAATCGGGCGATTGGTTGGCTGGAAGATTTGAAGAGGAGAGAGTTTATTGGCACTGAATCCCAGTTTTTAGAGATATTTGCACTGCTCAAAGAAATTGTCACTAAAAGTACAGAAGATCCAGCAGTGCGTTTGGAGGAATTAGAAAAACAAAAAGCAGCCATTCAGAAAGAAATCGACACCATCGAACAAACTGGTGAGGTTGAGCGCTACAGCGAAGCTAAGCTCAAAGAGTGGTTTCTTAAAGCTAATGATGTGGCGCGTCGGCTGCTTGCTGACTTTGGAGAAGTCGAGCAAAATTTTAAAGCAATCACGGACAAAGTGAAAAAGGCACAGCTAAAAGAGGAGGGGGGAAAGGGTTTAGTTGTCGCACAGGTAATTGATGCCGATGAAGAAATTAGAAAATCCGATCAGGGGCGCAGCTTCTATGCCTTCCGAAATTTTCTGGCAGATCCTTCCAAACAGGAAGAATTGGAAAAAATGATTGATGGGGTATATGGCTTGCCAGAACTTCATGATTTGGGTAAAAAAAATCCCATACTACGAATAATTAAACGCAGTCTAATTAAAGCTAGCGACAAAATTATTAAATCAAATTATCGTCTTGCCGAACAGTTGCGAAAAACGCTGGCAGAACAGCATATCGCAGAGAACAGGCGAGTGAAAGAACTGATTGCCCAAATTAAAAAATTAGCACTTACCGTGGTGGAGAATCCTCCAGAAACTGAGGAATTTATCTGGATAGAAGGCGACCCGGAAGTGCAAATGGTGATGGACAGACCGAGATGGAAACCCACAGAAGATCGAATATTTAAAAGCTACAATTTTAGCGAGGAAAATGGCGATTTATCGAGGAAGAAACTTGAGGAACTCCGAAATTATTGTTATGTGGATGAGGAAGTATTGAAGCAGCGGATTGCTGCAATGTTGGAAAGTCAACATCAGGTCATTTGTGACAAGTTAAGAAAAAGTGCAAATTGTCAAGGGGGTAGACCAAAAAAGGTAAAATAGGATGAAACCTTT
>NZ_JAUBVF010000137.1:0-2830 GCF_036705685.1 Microcoleus sp. AT3-A2 | reverse complement strand
AGGAACCTCGCTCTATCTTAAAAAGTAAACAGGCTAGGTGATTGAGACTTTTTCAGTGCCATTGAACTATATTTCTCTCCCCAAATCCCGCAACCTTTGAGCTAATTCTTTCTCGCTGCTGTTGAGCTAACTGCTCGTGCCCACCAGGTTCATCCGGCTCGACCCTAGGTAAATCTTACATCGCCGGCAGCCTTTGCTTCGGAATGTCGATCGCAGCAGAGTGCAAGCGACGCCCAATGCTGGAGGGGAAACATCATCAAGACTCACTGCTACTGGCGGTGATACAATTTTAGATTTTAGATTTTAGATTGGCAATGGCTTATTATGTAAAGGTTTGGACCTTGCCTACCGTTGCATCCTTTTTTCAAACTGGCGGTCAAAATCTGGTATTTCTATTTTATTGCCCGAATTATCCCAACCAGCAATTAAAGTCCCCACCTGCGGTACGCTAGATCAGGTGAATATATTGGCTGATTTCAAGCTATCCTCCGATCGATCTTATGTCCCCAACCACATCTGCCCCTTCCCGAACCGTTCGCATCGGTTCCCGCAAAAGCCAACTCGCTCTCGTGCAAACCCACTGGGTGCAAGAACAGCTACAGAAACACTTCCCGGAACACACTTTTGAAGTCCACACCATGTCCACCCAAGGGGACATAATTCTTGATGTCGCCCTAGCTAAAATTGGCGATAAAGGACTTTTCACCAAAGAATTAGAAACGGGGATGATTAACAATGAAACGGACTTTGCCGTTCATTCCCTCAAAGATTTGCCTACCAATTTGCCCGAAGGTTTAATTTTAGGATGTGTCACCGAACGGGAAAATCCCGCTGACGCCTTGGTAGTTCACTCCAAGCACAAAGACAAGCAACTCGACACCCTCCCAGAAGGTGCAGTAATCGGCACTTCTTCCCTGCGGCGGCTAGCTCAACTGCGGCACCATTTCCCTCATTTTGAATTTAAAGATATTCGCGGCAATCTCAATACTAGACTCGCTAAATTAGATGAGGGCGGTTACGACGCGATTATTTTAGCAGTTGCCGGCCTCGAAAGATTGGGAATGGGCGATCGCATCCACCAAATTATCCCTGCTGAAATCTCCCTTCACGCCGTCGGACAAGGTGCTTTGGGCATCGAATGCCGCGCCGGAGACACAGAAATCATGGCACTGATTAAAGCTCTCGAACACTCGGAAACCGCCCAAAGATGTTATGCTGAACGCGCATTTCTGCGGGAATTAGAAGGCGGCTGTCAAGTGCCGATCGGCGTCAATACCAAAATAGAAAACGGTCAATTAACCTTAACCGGAATGGTATCGAGTCTCGACGGCCAGCGCTTCGTCAAAGATACTGTTTCCGGCGCTGCCGAAACTGCTGAACTGCTGGGAATTGACCTCGCTCACCGCTTGCGCCAACAGGGAGCTAGTGAAATTTTGGAGGAAATATTTGTCCAAGTTCAACGTGGTTCATAGAACCGATCCGCATCTTTTTGTCAATGCTTTTAGACGCAATATATCGCCTTTTGTAAAATAAAAATAACAGGCGGTTTGCTTTTGCTTTCACAGGTTGAGTAGCAGTATGATTGTAGATTTTTGGTGGGGATTTTATTAGATAGGACTCGCGCGATAGATTTCAAAAATATCTGACTAATTTACGACGCTCCGCACGAGTGTGGAGCAACCCGGTTTCTGATGTAAGTCTCGCTGTATAGCCCAAGATTTATGGTAAAAACCGGTTTTTTTTCGTAAGTCCTATAATTCTTAACATCCCCATCCACAATCTACAATCAAACATCCAAAATTAATCAGCAATTTATTTCAGGTAAAAGCCAAATATGAGCGCTAGAGAAACTCAATTAAAGCTGGAAGTGAAAAAGGTTCAGCAACTCTATAGCAAAATGCAAGCAGACCAACAAGCTTTGCAGAAGCAATTGAAAGAGTTCAAAACTCAAGCCGGAAGTTTTTCGGATGTAGTCGAGCAAGTCTTGCCATCGGTAGTTTCAGTTTACGTGATGGATTGGGAGACAGGAGAAGAAATTTCTTCCGGCAGTGGATTTTTTGTATCATCGCCTGACATAATTGTCACTAACTATCACGTTGTCGAAGATATTGCCGATGAAGATTATTTGTATGAAGAAGATGAAGTCGAACAGGTTTTAGTGGAAACTCACGACGGAAAGTTGAGAATGGCCGAGGTGATATTTACTGGCAATGCGGAAGAGGATTTAGCATTGCTTTTGATTACTGGTTTTATGCTCGACCCGGAAACAGGAGAACAAGTGGAATCTCCCGAAGAATATCCTTTTTTAGAGTTGTCTCTTGATGTGAAAGTGGGTGATCGAGTAATTGCTGTGGGCAATCCTTTGGGGCAGTTTGCTTCAACTGTAAGTCAAGGTATTATTAGTGCAATTCGCGAACCAGAGGAATATGAAGAAGGCGACGACGAAGAAGATGTTGCTGAGGTGAAGGTGTTGCAAACTGATGCGGCGATTAATCCGGGAAATTCGGGCGGCCCGTTGATTAATATGGCTGGTCAAGTGGTTGGTGTGAATACCTGGGGATTGGAAGATGCCGACAGTATTAATTTGGCGATCGCCTCTGAAGCTTTGGATGATTTTCTAGCGGGATTTGAGGAGACTATTGAGGACAATTCTCAGAATTAGTCGGGAGTTATCCGTAATATGTGATTGGGGCGATCGCCCTTTTTTTGAGAGGGGATGGAAAAGGCGATCGCTATTTCCTTAATTACATCCTGAATTATAGTCATTTCAAATAAATGTGAGACAGAGGCAAGATCATGATAAAATCGATAAAAATAGTTAATTAAAAAA
>NZ_JAUBVF010000048.1:0-49003 GCF_036705685.1 Microcoleus sp. AT3-A2 | reverse complement strand
AATTGGTAAGGGCCGCCGTTGTACAACCACTCGTCTAAGGAAGCTGCTTCCCAGATTGGGTAGAAGTGAAGACCAATTGCGTTGGATGAAGGAACAACAGCACCTGTGATGATGTTGTTACCGTACATCAAGGAACCTGCTACTGGTTCGCGGATACCATCGATGTCCACTGGAGGAGCAGCGATGAAGGCGATGATGTAGCAAATGGTGGCGCTGAGCAAGGTAGGAATCATCAAGACGCCGAACCAACCGATGTAAATCCGGTTGTCTGTGCTTGTGACCCACTCGCAGAAGCGTTCCCAGACGTTGGCGCTTTCGCGCTGCTGTAAGGTTGTTGTCATCTGTTTATGATTGCTTTATTTGGTTTTCAATGTTCGTGACGGCTTTGTGTTCCGCCATGTAAATAAACATAAAGCTTTTATTTCAGTTTGTAAAGGCCTTTTAAGCACAGTTTTTATTATGAATGTCATAAGCTGCGCTGATAATAAGCCAGAATGCTTGCTGTATGGTGTTTTAAAAAGCAGAGTGCGGAATTTTTGGACGATCGCCCACCAATGAAGAATACTCATAATCTACCGAGGCAACGAGATTCGGGACGGGCGTCAGTGTTAAGATAGATGAAGTGTTGCGATCGCCAACCGCAAAACTCGCACTGCACAGATATATGTTGTTGCGTATATTGATCGATAAAAGTCCCAAGGAATGTCCCGCACCGTCACCTACAGCCCTGCTTATACTCTGGTTCCCACTTACGAGTGTTATAACCGCTGCACCTATTGCAATTTTCGGGCAGAACCGCTGCAAAGTCCTTGGCTGACACTCGCAGAAGCCGAAAAACAGCTCAAGTTCCTGCAAACTCAAGGTGTAATTGAAATTCTCATCCTCAGCGGCGAGGTACATCCTCACAGTCAACGGCGAAAAGCTTGGTTGCAGCGGATTTACGATTTGTGCGAACTGGCGCTTGCTCTGGGATTTTTGCCGCATACTAATGTGGGGCCGCTCAGCTTTGAGGAGATGGCACTGTTAAAAGAGGTAAATGTATCGATGGGGCTGATGCTAGAACAGCTTGCCCCAGATTTGTTACAAACTGTTCACCGACACGCACCGAGTAAAGTGCCGGCGCTGCGGCTGCAACAGTTAGAATGGGCTGGGGAATTAAAGATTCCGTTTACAACTGGTTTGCTGCTGGGAATTGGGGAAAGTGAGGCCGATTGGATTGAGACGCTGGAGGCGATCGCCCGGATTCATTCGCGTTACCATCACATTCAAGAAGTTATCCTCCAGCCACACAGTCCAGGAAATCAGCAAAGTTGGGACGGTGAAGTTTTTGATGCTACAAAAATGCCCGAAGTAATTGCGATCGCCCGCAGCATTTTACCTGATGAAATTGCCCTACAAATTCCGCCCAATTTAGTTGCACAACCAGACATCTTGCTGGCTTGTTTAGAAGCAGGTGCTAGAGATTTAGGAGGGATTGGGCCGCGAGATGAAGTTAATCCCGATTATCCTCACTTGCAACACCAAACTTTAACAGAAATTTTAGCAACATCGGGATGGCAACTCGTAAAGCGTTTGCCTGTTTATCCTCAGTACGATAAGTGGCTGCCGCAGACATTGCAAACGGCTGTTAAACAAAGGAGATTTAGTCATTAGAAATTCTTATTTATTAGTGTCCCTCTGCTGCGACTTCGTTTTTGTAGAAGCGGTTTCAACCGCCGAGTGATAAAAATAAACTATTGAGATTTTAAATCAAAGAACCGCCCCCATCAATCCAGACTTCAGTACCTGTAATGAAGCTGGAGGAATGTGATACCAGAAATAACACTAATTCGGCGACTTCTTCGCTAGAACCTGCCGTATTATCCGTCAAAGGAATCATGTCTTCAATGGAATCAGGCGCGACTGGAATGCGATCGAGATGGCGCTTAACGGTGCTTTCTTCAATTGCAGTTAGCACCCCGCCCGGACATATCACATTGACTCTGATTTGGCAGGCTGCGAGTTCTAGCGCCAGCATTTTTGCAAAGGCTACTTGGGCAGCTTTTGAACAAGCGTAGGCCGTGGCACCAACTTTCCTGAAACTTCTGGTGCCATTAATCGATGATGTAATTACAATTGAACCTCCTTGTTTTTTCAGATGAGGAACAGCATACTTAACAGCCAAAAATGTTCCTCTGAGGTTGGTGTTAATTGTCCGATCCCACTCATCGGGTTCTATCTCCTCTATAGGCGACCATACACCGTTAATACCGGCATTTGCAAACAAAATATCAATTCTTTGATATTCATCAAAAATTGTTTGAAACGCTTTTTGCATTTGCTGAGAATCTCCAACATCTGCGGCAATAGCCAGCCCGCAACCTCCTTCATTTGCCAACTGGCGGACGGTTTCTTGCGCCGTTTCTAAAATGTGATCGATAATAGCAACTTTTGCTCCTTCCTTAGCCATTAAAATTGCTGCTGAACGACCAATTCCCGACCCACCGCCGGTAATAACTGCAACTTTTTGTGAAAGTTTCATAAGTTTTTATGTAAGATAAAATAATATTAAATATTATACGCGATCGCATATCCTAAAAATAGGACTAGAGAGAGAGCTTTAGTCCTAACTATAGATAGATGTTAGTTATCAAAAATATGAAAGCAAAAAGTAAAAAGATATCTTGCTTTTTACTTTTTACTTTTAACACAGTCCTTACGGCTGCGGGACCCAGACAGAAACTGAACCGGCGTTACACCTAAAATCAGCCCAACCATCGTCATTAGTTGTGATCGCTTCTTGGATGTGTTCGGTGATGTCAATATAAGTTCGATTCGGCTGTCCGACTTCCATAAACTTAGTGCCATCGCCTCCGTTGCTGAGTACCACAGCCATGCCGCCCGGATGTTCTTCATCTCCGAGTCGCGTCCAGCCAATGGTATTGGCGTGGTCGAAGTAATCGTACTGATTGCCGTAGGAATAAGTTTGACGCGCTAACAAGAATTGATCGAGAATAAACTGATGTTTGTCTAACCAAATCTCGTATTCGTTACCATCGTTTGCTGTATCCTTATAGTTAGCGCCGTAATAATCCGGGTAAAAAATACACGGATATCCTTCGCTTCGCAGCAGGATTAAAGCGTAGGCAAGAGGTTTAAACCAAGCCTCGACAACAGATTCTAGGGATTGTAATGGTTGAGAATCGTGGTTGTCAACCAAGGTAACGGCGAGGGCGGGTTGCTGTTGGACGAGAGTGTTATCAAAAATTGTTCGCAAATCGTAGCTATTACCGGCTTTGCTAGCAGCGTGGAAGTTGTAGTGGAGGGGTGCGTCAAATAAGGCTACTTTACCGTTGGTTGCTTCTAGGAAGTAGTGCAAAGCTTCCACTTCGTAAGACCAATATTCGCCGACGGCAAATAGGTCGCGTTGGGCATAGTGGCGGACGTGTTCCAACCATTCTTGGAAAAATTCTGCTTTAACGTGTTTGACGGCATCGAAGCGAAAGCCGTCAACGTTTGTTGTATCGACATACCACTCACCCCAGTATTTTAATTCGCCGCTGACTTCTGGGTTGTCCATATCTAAATCGCAACCCATCAGGTAGTCATAATTACCTTTTTCTAAGTCTACTCCTTGATCAAATTCTTTACCTTTTAGCAGGTAAACCGCATGGGTTTCTGTGTTGTAAACGTTGTAATCAATGGCGTCAAAATGCCACCAATGCCACTCCATGCTGGAATATTTTTTATCGCGGCCGGGGAAGGTAAAATTCGTCCAAGCTTTGATTTTTTGATATTCGCCTACGGTGTCATTCCGGTTGTCGGGATTGAAGGGTGTGGCTTCGGCTTCTTCTTCTGCGTCGGCACCTAATTTGTGGTTGAAGACAACATCGGCATAAATCCGAATTCCTGCATCTTGGGCAGCTTTTATCGCGGCCAAATACTCATCTTTTGTCCCGTATTTCGTGCGTACCGACCCTTTTTGGTCGAACTCGCCTAAATCGAATAAGTCGTAGACGCCGTAACCTACATCCATACCGCCGCCCGTTCCTTTATAGGCGGGTGGCAACCACAGAGATGTAACGCCGATTTTCGCTAAATCTTTTGCAGATTTCGCTAGCTGATTCCACAGGCTGCCGTCGTCGGGGCTGTACCAGTGGAAATACTGCATCATGACGCCATTGGCTTCAGACATATATTTAGTTTTTGCTATTTTGTAATGTTGCCAGATAGATTTTTGTTCGTAGCTTGCTAGTTTACGTAGGTCTGCAATCTATCGTTAATAAATATCATAATAGATGGGGTTGCTCACCACAATCTATCTGTTGATGGATTGACAAAAAAATGTAAATTTGATAATAATTATTTTCAGGCTATAGAAAATTATTAAAAGGGTGGCGATGCTTCGGCAACTCGCTCAACTCTGGTGTTCCAAGTGCCGTCGATCGCCAATTCAAGCAATCTAAATCCCGGCGGGATTTCGTCAACTATAATCGGATGGCTTTTGGGTAAAAGTTGGAGGCAGGTGCTGGGTGTCCCCAAGTAGGTAACTGAGTCCCGCTGTTGTTGAAATTCTTGGTGAATGTGGCCGCAGAGGACAATTTTGATTTGAGGATATCGATCGACAATTGCCAAAAATTCATCGGCATTGTGCAGCATCATTCCATCCATTATTTCAGAGTCGATCGGCAAAGGATGATGGTGCAAGGCAATCATCACAGGTCGATCGCCCGTTTGTTGCAGTTGAGAGTCGAGCCAATGCAAGCTTTCTGGGGAAAGCCGCCCGCCGTCGCATCCGGCTTCCACACTCGAAAGTAATAGAAATTGCCAGTTTCCTAGCATCCATGATTTTTCTGGGGAAAGGGGCGGTTGATTTAAGATTTCTGCCATGACTGGGATGTTGTCGTGGTTCCCAGGTATCCAGTAGGCGGGTATTCCTAGGGGGGCGATGAGGGATACGAGGCGCTGGTAGGATTCTGGTGTTTCGTCTTGGGACAAGTCGCCTGTGAGTAGGAGTAAGTCGGGCGGCGGCTGTATCTGTTGCAAGCGATCGAGAACTGCTTGGAGGGTGCGGGCTGTTGAGAGGCCTTTCCATTCTCGATCGATCTCTGCAAACAAGTGAGTGTCCGTGATTTGGGCGACGAGTAGGGGAGAAACTGGTGTCATGGCTGGTGTTGCGGGTCGTTGCTATAGTTCTAGATTACCTTCCCACAAGGGTTTTGGGGATATGGGAAAAAAGGGCGATTCCCTACCATTGGGGAACCCACGCGCGATCGGGATAGCTGCGCTTTACGAAATTTTTGACAGGTATGTTAAAATTTTCGAGATTTGGTGTACTATAAGAAAACGTCAATTTTCAGACGTAACGGCGGCATAGCCAAGTGGTAAGGCAGAGGTCTGCAAAACCTCCACCCCCAGTTCAAATCTGGGTGCCGCCTTTTTTAATTTCTAAAGAAACCAAAAAAATATTCAACGCGAGAAAGTTTCCCGGAGATAGTGAACAATTTCCCGGCGATTTTCTTGTAAGCTAGGAAATTGTTTTTCACATACTTTAGAAAACTTCTTTAAAACTTTTTTGCTTACTTTGTCCGCATCCTGAAAAATGGCAATTGGATAAAAAGAGTTTCCCCATTTCTCAAATTGAAGTAGAGAAATAGTTGCATCACGCACCTGATTGTCATTTTGTAGTGCATAAATATACAAAGGATTTGCCATCTTATTAATATGACAATTCACTTCATAAACACCTTCTGGGTCATATTGCGTATCGTGCCAGTCAAATACATATCTGTCTTCAGGAACATTCTCGGCTATCAATGCTCGGAAATCTTCATAAAAAGTTGACTTAACTCTTTCTCTTGACAAGTAACTAATATCAGAAATTCTTAATAAGGCTTGAGCAAATCTGTATAAAGCCTCTCCATACTCCCCCTGTTCGATTTTTATTATAAATTCTCCATATCTATCTTCTACCTGAAATTCAGACAGCGAATTTGTAATGATTTCTCTGCGCGTACCGTTTTCTAAATCAGACTCATTAAATCTATATGTTAGGTGCATATATGTATGACCTTCATCAGATAGCAACCATTGATCTTTTTCTTTTTTTAAAACAATAGCCAAATGGTCGCCGTCATCAAATCGGAAGGGCGTAAATACGCGAAATCTATCCTTCCCCTCTTCAGCAAGGCGCAACTCTTCACATACTTTTTGTTTAAACTCCCTTTCGATAGCGTCAGCAGTCATTTTCTTCACCTATTTAAAAGAGGCTAAGTTGAGAATCATCAGGTAACTCAAAGCCACAATCATTTAATAAACAGTCAAGAGCTTCTCCGAAATTAGAAAACCTATCAGTAGGTTCAGCATATTTGTCCTCTTCACAAGTTCCATAGTTTTGATACCTCTCTGTTGCCTTATGTATGTGGAAGCCATAAAATTTTTGCTTTTCTATCGGATTAGTGTGTTCGTGGCTTTTTCCATCATACCGCCTTAAGTGGAAAAGTTTATTAGAACCTGGAGGGTAAACTCCAATAATTATAGAAAAGTCTAATAAATTCAGACGGCTTTGACGTAAGATTAGGCGGTATTTATTGTTATTAACACCCTCAATATCAAAAGCACCGCTTTTGCTAACACCTGCCTCTCTCATCCGAATCTGGGAGCGCCAATCTAAAGGTAAAGGCTTGGATTCAGCTATGAGATTATTAATTTCTAGGTCTGAATATTTAGCCACTACATTACAGCATTAAACAAGTTAAAACTTTAGTTTTCAAGTTGATTTTCCATAGGTCTTTGCCAATTTACCTATTGTGGAGAGAATATAAAACACCTTTGATACCACCTATCCACCCACAAAGCCGGAACCTTAAACCTTGCCCCACAGTTGGGACAATCCGACAGCAAGCGCAACTGATGGCGATCGCACCCCGTCGCTGTTTTAAACTGCCACTCTATTGTATAACAAGGAGGCTCAGGATAATCTGACAATTAAATTGCTAATCACTAATCGCCCCAAGGCAATTAGTGATTAGCAATCTTGCCCAAATCCTCACATTTTGCTGATAATTCTTTGCAGGATTTCCACGCCTGATACCGCTTGCCAGCCAAACAGCCCCAAGAGCACAACATTCAGAAAAATGTGAGCGTTTCTCGCCCAATCATTGCCTTTTTGCATCAAAGGAGTCAGCGAGGCTGCGATCGCAATTATTGCCGTCATTCCCAATCCTGCTAGCAAGTGCGGGCCGACAAATAGTTTGCCGTTGTTGATGTAGGTGACGGCCATTCCGCCGACTGCACCCGTTACCATCAAGGCTAGCAGCAAAGAACCCATCTGGTGATGCTTGATGTTGAATTTACCCTTAATTAACTCTTTTTTGACTTCGCCTTCCGCACTTCTGGTACGGCGGATTTGCAGGCCGAGATACAAAGCATAAAATGAGATGGCCAGCAATACCCACATTAAAACTGGGTGGAAGAATTGGCTCCAAACTTTCACTGACTGGGGAATTTCGAGATTCATAGTGTTCTGAGGATTAGCAAACATACTTCATAAAACTTAGCATACCAGTCAGGCCGTCTCGTGCGACGGTAAAAATATACGGTATGAGAGACTATTATGGCTGCCACTAAACAAGACGCTGTATTGATTCAAGCCGCCAAGACTGGCAACATTATTCACGTTCAAGCTTTACTCGCTAAGAATGTTAACGCTAACGCCAAAGACTCTGAGGGGACGACGGCTTTGATGTTTGCTGCCCAAAAGGGCTATACAGAAATCGTGCGTACTCTACTAAACAATGACGCTAATGTCAACCAGGTGAGCAGGCGTTTTGGGCTAACGGCTTTGATGCTGGCGGCGGCTCACAAACAGGCTGACTCTGTGCGGCTGTTGCTGGCGGCGGGTGCTGATGTTAATGCTAAAAATGATGATGGAAGTACAGCTTTGATGGCGGCTTCTCTGAAGGGTGATATCAATGTTGTGCGGATGTTACTTGATGCTAATGCTGATGTAAATGTCCGAGATAAAGATGGAGATTCGGCTTTGAAAATAGCTGCTTTATCGGGTCATTTAGCTGTTGTTAAAGCTTTAGTGGATGCGGGTGCTGTTGCTGACAATTCTATGCTGTTTTTAGCTGTCCGTCAAGGTAGCGCAGAAATTGTGCGAATTTTGCTCAATTGTGGGGCGGATGCTAATGTTAAAAATCTAGAAAGCAAAACTGCTTTGATGCTGGCTGCGACGGCGGGAAATTTGGCTGTTGTCGAGGCGCTGTTGGCTGCTGGTCCTGATGTCGAAATTCCCGACAAAAACGGAGAAACTGCTTTAACTTTGGCTGCAGATGCCGGCAATACTGATGTGGTGCAAACTTTGCTTGGTGCGGGTGCTGATGCGAATGTGAAAAATGGAGATGGGGGCACGGCTTTGATGGCCGCTGCTGCTGGAGGAAATTTGTCGATCGCCCATATCTTACTCGATGCGGGCGCTGATATCAACGCTAAGGATAAAGATGATGAAACTGCTTTGAATTTTGCCGTGGTTGAAGGCTGCGAAGATGTGGTGGAATTGCTCTTAAACCGAGGCGCTAGTGTCGGTTCGAGAAATCGGTTGGGCGATACGCCTTTACTGGTGGCGGCTGTTCACGGCCATAGTGCGATCGTATCGGCTTTGCTGCAAAAAGTAAACTCAAATCGGGATGAGTTTCTGAATGCGAAAAACTTTGGGGAGACGGCTTTGACGCTGGCTGCTTTTCACGGACATACCGAGACTGTGAAGGCTTTGCTTGACGGCGGTGCTGATCCCAATGTCCCGGCGGATTTGGGGAAAACTGCATTAATGAAGGCGTGCGATCGAGGTTATGTGGCGATCGTCCAATTATTAATCGAAAAAGGTGCAGATGTCAACTTGCTCGATGATTCGGGCGCAACGGCTGTAATGTGGGCTGCACATCGGGGCTGTGTCGGTGCTGTACAGGTTTTAATTGATGCTGGTGCAGAACTAAACCACAAAAATCCGGGAAATTATACAGCTTTAATGCTGGCTGAGTTTAAGGGTTATTCCAGCGTGGTGAATTTGCTCAAAAGTGCTGGAGCACTGGAGTAAGAATGAAAGAGTTTTGACTAAAGTAATTCTGTCATTCTGAGGGTAGGCTTTGGGAAGTGAAGAATCTCAGATATCGGGACTTACGCATTGTAACGGTGTGCCAATAGTTTGAGATTCTTCGCTTCACTCAGAATGACCAAATTACGTGATTAGTGCGTCCCGGACAATGAATTATATCAATTTCGGCTGCGCCACAAGGATATCAAATGCGCGCTTCATCGTCGGGCGTAAAGTCAAATCCCGATGCCAACAAAAAATTCGCGCAATTTTCATTTTTTGGACTCACAGTCAACAGTCAACAGTGAACAGTCAACAAGCATTCCGGTGCAACCGGAATCGATATTAACCTCAATTTGCTTTACGTACCCAGCCGTTAATAGTAAAGCGGCTATCAGCAAAAGCTTTTGAGGGACAGCTAACTCGCAAAACTTCGTGCATATAGCGACTCAGAAAAAATACTATGCTGTTATTGCGAGGTTCAACAGTTCTGAATGTCTTGTCTGCAACATAAAAATTGTTCTCAATTTTGCTGTCATAAATCTGCAACTCGCCACCTGAAAAAGCCTTGGGTTCTCGATAGAAATAGTAAACGTAAGTAAAAAATCGGCTGGCGGTATCTGGCGAGCCGCTGTCGTTGTGAAGTTTATAAAAGTTGTTGTCATTGTGCATGGTTAGCTGAGCTTCTATCTCACCCAGGGGAAATGACGGAATATTTAAACTTTTCAGCACGTCGGGGAGAATTGCTTTGATGCGATTAACCATCAGTTCCGAAAATTCGGGGAACGAGTGGAGTACCATCGAACGGCGGTAATCTTCGGCATTGGTTGAGGTGCTGGTACTCACAAATTCTGATTCTTTTGCTAAGACATATTTAAGGAGTTTGTTCTTTTCTGCGGGGGTCAAAAAGTTGTCTATTTGGGCGTAGCGAGATATTAAATCGTCATTTACAGGTGGCGCAGGGGCAGGAATTTCTGCGGGAATTTGTGCGGGGATTTCTACAGGAGTTGCAGGCTGCTGCGATTCCAGTTGCTGCAAGTAAATTGGGGGTTCTGTGACTAATCCGACTAGGTGTTCGCCGGGAAAAAAAAGGGTGGAACGCCCGTCGTCTATGGGGATTTGAAATAAGGGCGAAAAACTGAGTGTTTGTTGGGTGCGATCGACTAATGTTTTGATCAGGCTGTGCAATAATGGTGTATCAGATTTGAGGGTGACGGTGCATTGATGTCCCCCGGTTAGCAGGATTTTGACTTTTATGTCTTGGGGTTTAATTTGCGGTTGAGTGTAAGTCATAATTTTTGAAGGACGCAACTGGGAATTTGGTACGACATAACAGTGTTGATTGGTGTCATAGCCTTCCAGATCCCCCCTAACCCCCCTTAAAAAAGGGGGGGACAAGAGTGTCTAAATTCCCATTAAGAAGGGGGGGACAGGGGTTTTCTCAAAGTCCCCCTTCTTAAGGGGGATTTAGGGGGATCGAAACTTAGAGTAAAACCAGAGATACAAAGAATTTCCGACTTAAGTTAAGACCAATAAACACTATTGTATCCCTACAATAAAATACACAATTGAGAATTGCTTTAGGTATGATTCCTAATGCAAGAAGTGGCGGATATCAGTGAAAACCATTGTGATTCCGAGTTGGTTGGCGGCTTGAATGGAATCTTGATCGCGCATACTTCCTCCCGGTTGGACGATCGCAATTATGCCCGCCTCAGCCGCAGTTTTGACTGAATCGTCGAAGGGGAAGAAACCATCGCTAGCCAAAATCGCTCCTTTGCTCTTCTCTCCTGCTTGTTCTAATGCTAGTTTAACCGAACCGACGCGATTCATTTGTCCGGCGCCGACACCGATTGTAGTGCGATCGCGCGTCACAACGATCGCATTTGATTTGACGTGTTTCGCTACTTTCCAAGCAAACAGCAATTCTTCCAACTCTCCCGCCGTCGGCTGTTTCTCAGTAACCATCCGCCATTTGCTAGTTTCTTCTACTATATTATCTGAGTCTTGCACCAGCAAACCGCCTGCAATAATTTTAACAGTTTGTGGCGGCCCTTGAGTCAAATCAGGCAAAATTAATACTCTAACTTTCGCCTTTTTCTTGATAATTTCTTCGGCTTCTGGTTCGCACCCCGGCGCGACGATACATTCTAAAAATGTTTGAGTTAAGGCCGTGGCGGTAGCAGCATCAATCGGGCGATTGAGGGCGACAATTCCGCCGAAAGCTGAGACTGAATCAGTGTCGAAGGCTTTTTGATACGCTTCAGAAATAGTTTTTCCCAAGGCTGTGCCGCAAGGGTTTGTATGCTTCAGAATAGCGGCGGCTGGTGTGTCCGGGAATTCTACGATTAGCCGCCTTGCTGCTTCTAAATCTACTAAATTATTGTAGCTTAATTCTTTGCCTTGCAGGATGGTGCTAGTTGTCCAGCCTGTCGGTGTAGTTCCGCTTTGATACCAGGTGGCGGCTTGATGGGGATTTTCGCCGTAGCGGAGAGTTTGCAACTCTTTTCCTGATAAATTAAACTCGTCTGGTAGCGAAGATTTTTCAGCGGATTGGCTGCTGCTGAGATAAGTTGCGATCGCGCGATCGTAGTTGGCTGTATGTTTGAAGGTTTCTAAGGCGCATTTTTGCCGAAACTCTAAGGATGCTTCGCCACCATTTTCCCGCAGTTCTTTTAAATAAGTATTGTACTGTTCTGGATCGCACAAAACTGTCAAATGAGCGTGGTTTTTGGCGGAAGCTCTCAACATTGCCGGCCCGCCGATATCTATCTGCTCAATTGCGTCTGCTAGAGTAACTCCTGGTTTAGAAATTGTCTCTTCAAATGGATACAAATTGACTACAACTAGATCGATCGCCCGAATTTGATTTGCGGTTAAATCTGCGAGGTCTTCCGGTACATCGCGGCGTGCTAAAATGCCACCGTGGATTCGCGGGTGAAGTGTTTTGACTCGCCCTCCCAAAATTTCGGGGGAACCAGTATATTCCGCAACTTTGGTGACTGGGATGCCTGCTTCTTTGAGGGCCGTTGCTGTCCCGCCACTACTAATTATGTCAAATTCAAATTCTTCTACTAGACTGCGCGCTAAGTCGATTAGTCCGGTTTTATTGGATGTGCTCAAAAGTGCTAGACGTGCCATTGGTTTGAAGTTGCGATCGCAAAAATAGATAGGTTATATTCTATATCACATCTGCCTGCAGGGAGATGATTTGGTAATGGCTAATTATGATTATTTTTGAGCAACTAAGGATGAGTCCGCTCATTTTTGACCATATTTTTTGTCAAACTTATATAATATTTTATACTGACCAGTGGCTTCTAAATATGTAGAACTTGCGCGTGGAATTGGTTATTTTGTGAGTGCGAGGGGGATTGAAGCCATATCCAGATTGCACAGTTCATGTCGCTACGTAAGTGTCTATGTTGTTGAAATTACTTAATAAAACTTAATAGATAATTCTCTGGCGATTACTCAGGAATTTTAACGATGTTTTAGGATGAATTCTAAAAGTAATGTGCTAGCATCGGCTGTAAATTGCTATCTCCCTAAATTTCCCGGAAAATTGGGCGATCGCAATACCTTAATGTAAAAAATAAGTGAGTAGGGTAGAAATATGTTTTTTCAAGAAGCCGATCCAGAAAATAAGCTCAGTAATATTAGCAGGAACCATAAAAAAACTGCTCAAAGTATGACCAATAGAACAGACTACCAAGAGATGCCCAAAAAAAGAGCAGAGAATTGGGCACAGGCCAACATTTCCGAAGCTTATAGTCTTAGTCTGTGCGAAATGCAACAGATGGAGCGAGCAATGGAACAGCTAAAGCAGGATTTAAAAGCTAGCGAATCTCGGTTTCGGAATGTGATAGAAAAAAATGCCGACGGCATCGCAATCGTTAACAAGCGAGGACTTGTTTGTTTTGCCAACCAGTCAGCAGAAGCGCTGTTTAACTGCACGGCACAGGAACTTCTAGGTCAAGCATTTTTTGGCAATTTAGTAGTAGAAGTTTCAGCTTGCGACCTTGAGATGGCGACGGATATTATTCCCCAAGTTGGAAAAACAGAAGCACCAGGAACTCGCGTCGTGCAAACAGAAGTTGAAGCTATTCGCAAGCAAAAAGCAAATGCTGTAGTAGAAATGCGGGTGGTGGAAACGGAATGGGATGGAGAAATAGCTTATTTAGCTACGCTACGGGACATTACCGATCGCAAGCGCGCAGAAGAAATGCTTTGGTTGTACGATCGAGCTATAGCAGCTACTAGCACCGGAGTTACGATTTCTGACGCCACTGACCCCGAAAATCCAATTATTTATTGCAATCCCGCATTTGAAATCATGACAGGTTATCGGCGGCAGGAAATTATCGGAAAAAACGGCCGATTTTTGCACGGAAGCGATACCGATGCGGCGGCAGTAGAAATAATTCGCCAAGCCTTGCAAACAGAAAGCGAATGCAAGGTAATATTAAAGAATTACCGCAAAGACGGAACCGCGTTCTGGAATTGTTTCTCAATATCTCCTGTGCGCGATCGAATGGGCAAATTAACTCATTTTATTGGTGTACAGAGAGACATCACTGAGCGCAAACAAGCCGAAGAAGCCTTGCATAATTCCGAAGCACAAAGCAGAGAACAAGCCGCTCAACTAGCAGCCACACTTAACGAACTCAAAGCCACTAATTCCCAATTAGTTCAAAGCGAAAAAATGTCTAGTTTGGGATTGCTACTGGCTGGAGTAGCTCACGAAATTAACAACCCAGTCAGCTTCATTTATGGCAATCTCGCTCATCTCACAAATTATACTCAAGACTTGTTTGAGCACCTCGAACTTTATCAACAGCACTATCCTAATCCAGTAGCCGAAATTCAAGAGCAAAGAGAAAAAAATGATCTCGATTTTTTAGCTGAAGATTTACCTAAAATACTGTCTTCAATGAGCGTTGGTGTCGATCGCATTTGCCAGATTGTGCAGTCGCTGCGGAACTTTTCGCGGCATGACGATTCACAGATGAAACCCGTTAACCTCCACGAAGGTATTGACAGCACGCTGTTAATTCTCAATCACCGTTTGAAAGGGAACGGAGAAAAGCCGCCAATTCAAATTGTAAAAGAATACGGAGAATTGCCGACTGTTGAGTGTTTTGCTGGGCCGATCAATCAAGTTTTTATGAATATTCTCAGCAATGCGATCGATGCTTTAGAAGATGCGAACAGTAGGCAAAACTGTCAAGAAATGCTAAAAAATCCCAGCCAAATTAGGATTGGTACGGAAGTTGTCGGCAATCTTGTAGCAATTAAAATTGCCGACAACGGCCCGGGAATAACTGAGCAAGTCAAACAGCAGATATTCGATACATTTTTTACTACCAAGCCCATTGGCAAAGGCACGGGAATGGGTTTGTCAATTAGCTATCAAATCATTGTAGAAAGACACAAAGGCGAATTAAATTGTACTTCGGAATTGGGCAAGGGCACAGAATTTACTATCAGAATTCCGATCGCACATTAGCACGGCGTCCCCATTGCGGGCTTTACCAACTTGCTCTATAAGCAAGCGAGCCGGAAGATCGCATTATTAAAAAACGATGTTTCTCGTTTTTTATCGTTCCCCGACTCTGGTTAATAACGCATAATTCGAGGCTCTGCCTCCCCATTGTAGAGACAATTCTAGGGGGCTTTTCGATTCACTTTAAGCGCATAAAAAGCGAATTAAAAAACCTCCGCACCTTCCAACTTCTTAAAAGTTTCAACCTTAGCCCTCGCCGCTTCTCCGCAAGTCTTCGGCGTCGGAAACATCTTCCCAGGATTAGCCAAACCTTTCGGATTAAACACCTGACGCACCCACTGCATCGTCTCCAAATCTACCTCCGAAAACATATCCGGCATAAAACACTTCTTGTCAGCGCCGATGCCGTGTTCCCCCGAAAGACTTCCCCCAACTTTCACGCAAAGCCTGAGAATTTCTCCGCCCAATTCTTCCACCTTTTCCAGCGCACCTTTTACGGAGTTATCGTACAGAATCAGCGGGTGCAAGTTACCGTCTCCCGCGTGAAATACATTGGCAATTCGATAACCGTATTTCTCGCTCAAACCCTCAATTTCTTTCAAAACATAAGCCATTTGCGTGCGCGGAATTACGCCGTCTTGCACGTAATAATCGGGGCTCAAATGACCCGCCGCCGCAAAAGCAGCTTTCCGCCCTTTCCAAATTTTTAGGCGCGTTTCCGGGTCGCTTGCTGTCGTGATATTTCGTGCTCCGTTATGCTTGCAAATATCAGCTATCCGCTGTTTGTTTGTGGCTACTTCCACTTCTAAACCGTCGATTTCTACGAGGAGAATTGCTGCGGCATCGCGGGGATAACATCCAGTTGCAACCACATCTTCTACAGCATTGATGCTGATGTTGTCCATGATTTCCATGCCACCAGGAATAATACCAGCGCTGATAATATCGGAAACTGATTCGCCCGCAGCTTCTATACTGGAAAAATCCGCTAGGAGAACGCAAATCGATTCCGGCGCTTTGAGAATTCGCAAAGTAACTTCTGTGGCGATTCCTAAAGTGCCTTCGGAACCGACAAATACACCAGTTAAATCGTAACCGGGCATTTCGGGAATTTCGCCACCGACATCGACAATAGAACCGTCGGGAAGTACCAATTTTAATCCTAAAACGTGATTCGTTGTGACTCCGTATTTGAGGCAGTGAACGCCGCCAGAATTTTCGGCAACGTTGCCGCCAATCGAGCAAACAATTTGACTGGAAGGATCTGGCGCGTAGTAGAAACCGGCGCCGCTAACTGCTTGCGTTACCCAGTTATTAATTACTCCCGGTTGTACGACTACTTGCTGATTTTCTAAGTCTACTTTCAGGATTTTTCGCATCAGGGCAGTGACAATCAGCACGCAGTTTTCTACAGGCAAAGCGCCGCCGGAAAGGCCGGTGCCTGCGCCTCTAGCTACCCAGGGAATTGAGTTGCGATCGCATATTTTGACCAATTGCGCCACTTCCTCGGTAGTTCGAGGCAATACCACCAGGGCGGGGCGCTGGCGGTAGCTGGCGAGTCCGTCGCACTCGTAGACAATCAATTCTTCGCGGCGCTGCACGACACCATTTTTGCCGACTACAGCCTCGAATTCTTTAATAACGGGTTTCCAGTTGCGTTCTGTTTCTATGGCTATCATTAGTGATTTTTATTAGGGAACTATCAATAATATTGTTGCAAATTTTACTAAGTTTAGGCAATTATTTTTCTAAGGGTTACAATATTGACACAGGGAAGGATCGGCAGTCTCTCGACCGTCGGGAAATAGTTTTTCTTTAGTATAACCGCAGTTTTTGCATTTATAGATTGCCGATCGCACTAGCTGAGTCGGAAAATAGCAAAGTCCGCAGGGCAATCCGATTTTCGTCTCAGCAATATCGAATCCCGGCCAACCGCACTCCGGGCAGAATTGCTTAAATTTTTTAACTAAATCGAGAGTTGCATTTTCAATGTTTTTCATCCGAGTTGGATTGTACATCGCCCGCATATCTGTTTCGATGTGAACTCGGCCGGTTGACGATTTTTTTAAGCCTGCTGTCACAGCGTCAAAAAGTTGTTTTTCTGTCCTAATGCCCTTGACAATTTCGCCGTTACCGAGCGCAGCATCGCCAACTATAACTACCAGTGCGTGATCGGGAAATCCTGCTTTTTTCGCAAAATCATCTGCTTCTTCTATACTGGAAATTAACTGGTGACTGTAGTTAGTTTCTACCGACAAAGATTCGCCGATTAGTTCTAGATTGTTGGCTAGATCTAATAAAAGTACGATTTCTCTGTTAGCAGGAATATACGGCATCATTGGGTGAGGGCCGAAAGTACCTTCGCTGGCAAAGGCAAGAGTTTCGCCCGCAATTTCTAGGGCTTTTTGTGCTTTCTGGCGAGCCGCTTCTATTTGTGTTCCTAAGCGTTTAACTTCTCTGGTGAAGGTGCCGAAAGTGTCAGTGTCAAGCTCCGCAGGTACTATAATGTTTACGCCTAATTCTCGTTCCAAAACGGGAGCCATCACCCGTTCTTTTTGGTGCATGGTAGCAAGAACTGCGGTACGATCGCTCAATAATTGATTGGGATTCACAGGCTCAGAAATATTAGACATACAGCAGTATCATTTCATAACAGAAGGCTCAAATATACCCTTTGACCTAAGTTATCAATTCAGCACTCAAGCGTCAATCTTAAAAGCGATCGCTAGTTGCCTCCAGTCACCCCCCCAGCTTGACCTCTGAGTACAAAAATTACTCCTGTCATAATTAGCCCCACGCCTACCAACCGCAGCGGCGGCAAAGGCTCGTGAAATATAAGTTTGCCGCCTAAAACAGTAAACAGATAACTAATTGACAGTAAAGGCGAGACTATGCTAAGGTTTGCCCGCGACAAAACTACAATAAAGCCGATCGAAGAAATTGCATACAAAGAAAGACCGCCTACAATCAACGGCTGAGTAGCCATTGCTAGAATTTTTTCTATTAAATTAGCAGCGCCAATGGGCCCTAATATTTTAGCTCCTGCCTTCAGACTAAATTGACCTGCGACGCCGCACAATATTGCAGCAAGCAATAACATAAAAACGCTTCTATTCATAAATTTACTAACCTATAGTACAATCAAAAATTGCCGTTCCCACAAACCTGAAAAACTTTAATTAAGTTTTGTTAGATTTTATTCACCACTAATATTTTAAGCAGAGATACGGGAAAATCAAGTATGGTCGATCGCGATCGAGAGTCGAACAAATATATGGCAGAGCAGACCAACCCAAACGGAGAATATACTCTAGAACTATCAATACTCATGCCTTGTCTGAACGAAGCAGAAACTTTAGAAATCTGCATCGAGAAGGCACAGAAGTCCCTGCGCGAACTTGATATTGCAGGCGAGGTCATCATAGCAGACAACGGCAGCACTGACGGTTCTCAAGCTATCGCTACCAGAATGGGAGCGAGAGTTGTGCCCGTAGCAGCCAAAGGCTACGGCAGCGCCCTGATGGGAGGCATCATTGCAGCGCGCGGAGTTTATATTATCATGGGCGATGCTGACGACAGCTACAATTTTTCCAACCTCGGCTTTTTTGTCAACAAATTGCGAGAAGGTTTCGACTTAGTAATGGGAAACCGCTTTCAAGGGGGAATCAAACCGGGTGCAATGCCGCCGCTGCACAAATATTTAGGAAATCCGGTGCTGACATGGGTTGGGCGACTCTTTTTTGCAAGTCCCGTCGGCGATTTTCACTGCGGACTCAGGGGTTTTAGGAGAGACTCAATTTTGAAACTCGACTTGCAAACGACGGGGATGGAATTTGCTAGCGAAATGGTGGTCAAGGCCTCTGTGTACAAGCTGCGGATAACTGAAATCCCAACGGTACTTTCTCCCGACGGCCGCAGCCGCCCGCCACACTTGCGAACTTGGCGAGATGGCTGGCGGCACCTGCGATTTTTGCTGCTTTACAGTCCTCGGTGGCTGTTTTTGTATCCGGGTACTGCGCTGATGATTTGGGGTGTAATTGTTAGCATTTGGCTGTTACCCGGTACTCAAAAGATTGGTAACATCAGCTTTGATGTACACACGCTGCTGTATGGTGCGATCGCAATTATCATCGGTTTTCAAGCAATAACTTTTGCTTTTTTCACCAAGATTTTTGCCATCAGCGAGAAATTCCTGCCAGAAGACCCCAAACTCAACAAAATATTTCGCTATGTCACCCTAGAGACAGGATTGATTGTCGGAGTCACGCTGATTTTAATCGGAATATTTGGCTCGTTCCTATCATTAACTATCTGGAGCAAAACTGCTTTCGGTTCTCTCGATCCTTCTAAAACTCTGCGTTTGGTTATTCCCTCGCTCACTTGCCTGACTGTTGGTTTGCAGATGGTTTTGTCGAGCTTTTTTCTCAGCGTGCTGGGGTTGAAGCGTAGGTAATAACATTAAATTTACTGCCAACATTCCTCAAAACTAAATTGCCATGCAGAGGAAGTTCAGGGCGATCGCAATGCAGGCAATATCGGGGCGATCGCAATCCAGGCAATATCGGGGCGATCGCAATCCAGGCAATATCGGGGCCGCAGGAGCCAAATTTCAGACTATCTGGTATAATCAAACAGCCAGCTCTAATAATTTTCAATAGCTATGAACTATGAAAACTCAAGAACTTCGCCAGAATCTTAAGCAATCCATAGATCGCTTATCTCCTGAACGGCTGATCGTTGTGGCTGATTTCTTAGCTTATTTAGCAGAACGTGAAAGCAATGAAGCTACGGTGGAATTATTAAAAATTCCCGGTTTTATTGAAGTATTTAATAAAGCCCAAAAAGATGTAGCAGCAGGTAAGGTGACTTCAGTTGAGCAACTCAAACGAAAATACTGATGAAAGTCTAAAGTTTTATTCAGTCGTTCTTAGCTTTGATGCTCAGGAGTTTTTTGAAGAAGCATCAGCTTCTTTACAACGCAAGCTAGATAGATGTTTTGAGATGTTGAAAACTGACCCTCGCAGTCATCCAAATATTAAGCAACTCAAAGGCGAATTAGCTGGATACTATCGCTATCGCGTTGGAGATTATCGGGTAGTTTATGACATTGATGATGAGCAAAAGCGTGTGGTTGTGACTGTTATTGCTCATCGTCGTGAAGTGTATTAGGGCGCACTTTGGGAAGATAAGGGCGATCGTACATTTATTTATTCACTGCTTTTTATGTGATGTTCAACATAAGAGCGCAGCACAGCATTCATTAGAGATTGATAACCTTTTCCTTGGCTTTTAAACCAATCTAATACATCGCTATCAACTCTTAAAGAAATAGCTTGTTTTGTCAGTGGTGTTACGAGTTTTGCTTTTGCCCAAAAATTCGCATCTAACTCAGGAATATCAGAGGTATCGATCGCAGATTCTGGAATATTTTCTAATTCTTCAAGTCGTTTGCGCGAGATAGTCATAGTAGGTATTTTTTTCTTGACGAGTGGCTTTTCTTGCAGAGATGATGCGGATAGCTCCATTTCTTTCAGTATGCGCTACGGTAACGATAACGACACCTTGTATGGCACCAATACTGATTTCTCGGATTTCTCCGTAGTCGAAACGCTCATCAATGGCATTAAAAACGATTCCGTCAAAGATTTCTTGAGCTTCTTCAAAGCTAATGCCATGTTTTTTGAGGTTTTGGGCGTTTTTATTTTCATCCCATTCAAACTGCATGATTGTGTATATACAAAACGTATCTACTTATAATATAGCATAACCGGATCGTACTTTGGGAAGATAAGGGCGATCGTACTTCCTTAGATCCTAAATTGCTATAATCACAATCAGCCCAAAAAGTCTCCACATAAAGCCTATGTCTACTTATAGCGAGGTACTGACTCAGGTTCTAAAACTTGCACCAGATGAGCAACTGCGACTCATCTCTGAATTATTAGTATATGTTCGTCACCGGGTTCAGGCTAAACCTAGGCGGAGCATTTTAGAATTAGAAGGGTTGGGTGAGGAAATTTGGAATGGAATTGATGCTCAAGATTATGTGAATCAGGAACGAGATTCATGGAATGGATAGCTCAGTTACAGGGAAAACTCTACTAAAGTTGCTATAATTTATTGATAATCCCACCGACTAGGAGATTAAGATGCAAGTCAAAGACATGACAGTTGAGCAACTGCGGGACTTGATTCGACATACCGTTGAACAGTGCTTAGAAGAATATTTGGGCGATCCTGATGCAGGTTTAGAAGTTAAGGAAGAAGTCAAGCAGAAATTGTTAGAGTCAATGAAGCGCAAACAAGCAGGAAAAAGTAGCGTCGAACCTGGGGAAGTTTATCAAAAACTTGGCATGAAATCGTAATGAGCTATTCGGTTGAGTTGACTGCAGAAGCTCTGGTTAACCAAGAAAGATTGACTCAGGCTGTGCAGGAGCGTATAGGTAATAAAATCAATTGGTTGGCTGAAAATTTTGAACAAATTACTCCTATGCCGTTGTCGGCTAATCTGGCAGGTTTCTTTAAGTTAAGAGTGGGTGATTATCGGGTAATTTATTCTTTTGATGATGATTTAAAGGTGATTACTATTCACCAGATTGGACACAGGAGAGAAATTTATGATTAACTGAAGTGCGATCGTACTTTAGGAAGAAAAGGGCGATCGCCTGTGATTCTATTTCAACTACGCAAACATCAAGCGACCTTTCGGTTGAGGAATAGGACGACCCAGTGCGTTAGCCGTTTCTATCCACTCCTGCATAATAATCTCTAGATTTTGCAGTGCTTCTTGATAATTTTCCCCATCCGCAGCACATCCCGGCAATTCTGGTACTTCGGCAATAAATGCCTGGTCTTCCTCATTCCAGTAAATGATGACTTCGTACTTCATTAACGAATTTTAACTCACTCAAAAATGTCGATCTGGTTCCTGTCCTAATTCTTTGCAAAACTCTAGATAATCATCTATCGAGTTTTGAAATTCTTGGCGAGCTTCTTCAATAGTTTGTGCTTTGAAAGTCACTAGGTCATTAATATCAAGCACTCGGCCAAAAAGAATTTTCGCTTCAGAATCTACTTCAATGCTAGCAGTGTAACCTTTGTAAGTAATCATGGCTGTACCTGTTTTTTCTAGAATAATCCCTAAAGTCCGATTACGGGGAAAGCCGAGGAGCGATCCCTATACAAGCAAACATGAGGCTACTCTATGCTAAGATAGTGGTTATTCCTTCACAGGTTAACCAAAAATTATTATGGCAACTGCACCCAGAATAGAATCTCACAATTTAAGCATAGCCGATCTCTTTAAAGAGTTTTATGCAGTACCTGACTTTCAGCGAGAATATGTATGGGCTGAGGAAAATGTTGATAAATTGCTTGTAGATATTATTGATGAATTATATGATAATGACGAACCACTAGAGGATAGCGAATATTTTTTAGGTTCTCTTGTTGTCTACCCAGATAATGGGACTTTTCAATTAATTGATGGTCAGCAAAGGCTAACAACAATATATTTACTTTTCTGTGCTATTCGAGATTTTGTGATTAAATCAGGAAATAAATCAAAAGCGATAGAAGGTTTAATAGCAGGAGTCGATCAAGATACTAAAACAGGTCTAGACATAGATAGATATCGACTAACTCTTCAATATGGAGATGGGGCAAAAGTTTTAGAAACTATTGCTGATAGTAAAACTGATATTTCAAAAATTGATAAAACAGCCTCTGAATCAGCTACTAAGTTGGTAGAGGCTTATGAAACAATTAGAGAATTCTTGTTGTCTCGCTTTGGCTCTAGTGTCGAAAAAAGATTACAGTTTTCGGGAATTTTTACCAGTCGAGTTAAATTAATTAGAATTGGAACGTTAAACTTAAAGAGTGCCCTTAAGGTTTTTGAGACAATCAACCATCGTGGAGTTGGGTTAAACTCTATGGATTTACTTAAAAATTACTTATTTATCAATACATCTAAACAAGGAAGTAAAGATTTAAAATCTCATTGGAAAGAGTTAAAAAAACGATGGGATAAAATGATTAATATTATTCATGATTGCAAGGAAGATCCTATGCGATTCTTGCGTTATTATATTATGTCTCACTATCAAGTTAATTTGCAGAATAACTTTCCAGAAGAAGCTATCTATGATTGGTTTACTAACGAAGGTAGCAGATATAAAATAGATACATATCCTTTGAAATTCGTGGATACTTTGATCAAAGCAAGTGAAGACTTCAGCAACTTTACTAGATGTAAAAATGTAGATGGTTCAGACAATCAATCCTTGAAGAATATTAAAAAGCTACAAGGAAGATATAGCCAACACTTCATTTTACTTCTTGCCGCAAGAGAACTGCCAAAGGATTTATTCATAGAATTATGCTGTCACATTGAAAATCTTTTATTTACTTACACTATTACTCGTTCGACTCGTAAGGACATCAATATGATTCGTGATTTTTCCCAGTCGAGTCAAAACCTCCTGGAAGTAAGAAAACGAGAAGATTTTGAAGCTTTTATTGAATTGTATTTCACAGAAAAGTTGGCATCTTTATCTAATGAGTTTAATTCGGCTTTCCGTGAATTAACAGAATCTAAAATAGCTACATATCGTATTCGCTATGTACTAGCTAAAATAACTCAATTTGTGGATAACCAAGCTTACAGTAATACTAGCCAGTTAGATCGATACTTAGATAAATCGATAACTATTGAACACATATTACCTAAATCTGTCAAGCCTGAGTCCAGAAGTAAATTTGATAAACCGAATGAGTATGGTTCTTATGTTGAAAAGCTTGGTAACTTAGTTCTTTTAGAAAAGACAATCAATAGTTCTCTCTCTGACTCGATGTATGATGCTAAGAAAAGCGGTTATAAGCAGTCACAGCTTTTGCTCACTCGTTCGCTAGTTGAAAAGCCTGCTGTGGGGAATAACACGCAATTAAACCGCACTGTAAATCACCTTAATCTCGATCAGTTTGATGTTTGGGATTCCCAAGCCATAGACAAGCGTCAAGAAATGCTCATTAACTTAGCTAGGCGAGTATGGGGTTTTGAAAAATAGTAGCAAGTTATCGAGAATTTAGAGGCAGGCCCAAAAGCCTGCCCCAAACTATCCTACTCTACCCCCTCAATCCGGTCTTCCACCTCCTGATAAAGTTCACGCAAGCGATCCAAATTACTCTCCGAAGTCTCCCAATAACCCCGGCCATTCACCTCAAGCAAAGTGCTGACAATCTTGCGGAACGAATGAGGATTTAAGTTAAGCAAACGCTTCTGCATCTCCTCATCTTGGATAAACGTAGTGTTGACATCCTCATACACCCAATTATCCACAGCGCCCGCAGTCGCACTCCATCCAGTCGTATTCACCAGACGCTTAGAAATCTCCCGCACGCCTTCATAACCGTGCGACAACATCCCCTCGTACCACTTCGGATTCAGCAGCTTAGTCCGCGAATCTAAACGCACGGTTTCTGATAGCGTCCGCACCTGCGCGTTGGCTGTGGTGGTATCAGCAACAAAGGATGTCGGTTTCTTTCCATCTGCGCGCAAACTGCCGATCAATTTAGTCGGATCGGAATCGAAATAGTGCGACACGTCAGTTAGCGAAATCTCCGCAGAATCTAAGTTTTGGAAGGTGACATCAGCAGTTTTTAAGGATGACTCAAAAATCTGCCTGTCTTGTTCCATAGTTCCCGGATTGTCGGAAGAAAAGGCGAAGGATTTGCGGGTTAAATACATTTCCTGCAACTCGGCTTCGGTTTCCCAAGTGCTGTTTTCCACCGCCAAGTTGACGTTAGATGAATAGGAACCGGAAGCGTTGGAAAAGACGCGGGTTGCTGCTTGTCGCAGGTTGATTCCCATTTCTTCCGCTTGCTTCAATGCGTGTTTGCGGACGAAGTTCATTTCTAAAGGTTCGTCGGCTTCCGCTGCCATTTTCACGGCTTTATCTAACAAATTCATTTGGTTGATGAACAAGTCGCGGAATACGCCGGAACAGTTAATTACTACGTCGATCCGAGGCCGTCCCAACTCTTCTAAAGACAGCAATTCCAGTTTGTTTACCCGGCCCAAAGCATCAGGAACTGGCTTAACTCCCACCATCCACATTACTTGGGCGAGGGATTCGCCGTAGGTTTTGATGTTGTCGGTTCCCCAGAGCACAACGGCGATGGTTTCGGGATAGTTTCCGCCGTTATCGGTGCGCTGTCTTTCTAATAGTCTGTCAACCACAACCTTAGCAGACTTAACCGCCCCCGTTGTAGGGATTGACTGCGGGTCTAAAGCGTGCATATTCTTGCCAGTCGGCAACACATCCGGGTTGCGAATCGGATCGCCACCAGGGCCGGGGATAATGTATTCGCCCTCTAGGGCGCGCAATAATGCGCCCAATTCGTTATCGGCGCAAACTTGCTGCAAGCAGAATTCTAGATACTCAAACAGCGGTTTAATGAGCTCTGGATCGACCTTTTTGTAACCCGCTGCGTGTAAGGATTCAATCCAAGGTGTTTTCTTGCCCATGTTGAAGAAATTCAACTTGGAAACCAGGGAAACTCGACCCTCAGCATCGGTTTGTTCCTTCACCAAAGCGCCAACAGCATCCCGACAGGCTAAAGTGATGTTTTGTAACAATTCAACATCTGCTAAAATGCCTTTGTCGTTATTGGTGTAGATCTCGTCAATATTGCGATCGAGACTTTGAGCAATAATCCGCGACAAACTGATTAATCCGTCTTCTTCCCGGTCTAAATTGGCAATGTTAACCAAAGTTGCGATCGCCTCTTCCGCAGTCGGCGGCTTACCGATAACGTGCAAACCGCAAGGTAACAACCGCGACTCAATCTCCATCAACTTGCGGTAAACCAAGCCAACTAAATTATCCCGTTCCTCGGCAGTCATATCCGCAGCAACCCCTCGTTCTTGTTCGGGAGGTAAGGCGATATCCTTATCCAAATTCACCAAACGGCATTTTTCGACGATCGCATCCACAATCGGCACACCGCGCCCAGTCTCTTTCAAAGTTTGATAAGAAGCAATTAACTCGCTGAGTTCCTGCAAACCTTTGTACAACCCAGCATTTTCAGCCGGAGGAGTCAGATAACTGATTGTTTCAGCATAACTGCGGCGCTTAGCAATTGTTGCCTCACTAGGATTATTAGCAGCGTAATAATAGAGGTTAGGAATCTTGCCGATCAAACTGTCAGGATAACAATCGACAGACATTCCCATCTGCTTACCGGGCATGAATTCCAGGGAACCGTGAGTGCCAAAGTGCAGCACCGCATCCGCACCCCAAATGCGCTCCAAATATGTATAGTAAGCAGCAAAACCGTGGTGCGGGCTAGCAGAACGAGAGAATAACAACCGCATCGGATCGCCTTCGTATCCAAAAGTAGGTTGCACTCCGATAAACACATTGCCAAAATGTTTGCCAAAAATCAGCAAATTTTGTCCGTCGCTGTTCAAATGTCCCGGAGGTGCCCCCCAATTTTCTTGCAACCGTTCCGAATAAGGAGTGAATTCTTCGTATTCAGCTACGGACATCCGGTAAGCAATATTTAATTCGGGACTTTGGTATTGGGCTGTTGCGTCATGAATGACTTCTTGCATCAGTTTTTCGGCGGACTCCGGCAATTCTGGCAAGTCGTAACCGTTACCTTTTAAGGCTTTCAATACTTCGTAAATCGAGCCGAAAACGTCCAAGTAAGCGGCTGTTCCGACGTTGCCTTTATCAGGAGGAAAACTGAAAACTGTGATCGCAACTTTTTTATCTAATTTGGGTTTGCGGCGCAGCATTGCCCATTTCATAGCGCGCTGGGAAATTGCTTCGATTCTATCTTGCAGGGCGATCGCCTTGCCAGTTGCACCATCGCGTCCCGACACAATAATCGGTTCGATCGCACCATCCAACTCAGGAATCGCAACTTGCAGGGCAACTTGAATCGGGTGCAAGCCTAAATCGCTATCTTCCCATTCTTCTGTCGTTTGGAAAACCAGCGGCAAAGCCACCATGTAAGGGCAATTTAATTTTTTCAAAGATTCGATCGCCTTCGGGTGATCTTGTTTCGCCGGGCCGCCCACCAAAGCAAAACCAGTCAGAGAAACCACCGCATCAACAATCGGCAGAGGTGTCACACCTTTTGCCCCGACTTCCAAGAAAAAAGTCTCCACAGGTTTAGAGAAGTCCAAACCGCCGGCAAAAATCGGCACCACCCGCGCCCCCATTGCCTCCAATTCCTGCACCATTGCTACATAGTGCGCGTCATCTCCCGTGACTAAGTGAGTGCGTTGCAACACTAAACCAATGCAAGGTGCGAGGGGATCTTTGAGATCTGCAGAAATATCTGTACGGGCATTAAACCAAGTCAGATATGCTTTTACATCTTCAAACATCGACGATGCCAAAGGATGCCAAATTCCCATGTCTGGGTAGACAACAGGTTCTTGGAAAGTCGGCTGTGACTGGCCTTTGAAGACATATTTATGTGACAGCATCAGCAAGAAGTTTTCCAAGTTTTCTTGGGAACCGCCTAGCCAATACTGGAAACTCAGCATGAAGTTGCGGGCATCTTGGGCTTTGTCGATGGGCAAATATTTCAGCACTTTCGGCAAAGTTTGCAGCAGTTTCAGCATTCCGTCTTGGAAGGAACTCCCGGATTTTTCCTTCCGTTTTTTCATGAATTCGCCGATCGCACTTTTGCTTTGTCCCAACTGTGCCATCGAGAAACTGCCCATTTTATTGAGTCGCATCACCCCTGGCATCGACGGGAAGACGACGGCGACATCCAATCTGTCGCGCAGCGGTTCCACCGCCGATACCACTTTTTCTGCCAAATCTTCAATGAAAATTAGAGAAGCAATAAATACATTGGCATCCGCCACATCCCGCTTGAAGGCCTCGTAATTTTCCGGGCTGCGGAGTTCCTCGATCAGGTAGCCGCTGATTTCTATTGCCAAATTCGGATTTTTCTGGTTTATCGATCGAACCGCTGCCGACAGGGCGCTTTGATACTGCGGTTCCAGTACGACATAGACCACCTTCATGAGCGATCGCCCCTGCAAGTTTTCCGGCACAACGTGGCGAATGGTGGGCTTGACGTGAGTGAACATCCGGTTAGGCTCCTTTAAGATGCTGTTTTCGGGAATCGGGAATTTTTTTATCCCATAAGCATTTTTACCAGAAAACGCTTGCCATTAGGTGATTTGAGCCTGCACATGACACAATTCGACAAATTTAGGTCAAATTTTCGTTACATTTTTTTATAAATTCCTTGAGCAAATACTCCATATTTTATTTACAAAATTTTACTTGACATAAGTCTGTTTGTATGTATACGATTAATGGGTTGCGTAAAAATAATTAAAAATTAATCAACAATTGAAAAAGAAGTCCTGAAAAAAGTTCCAAGTTTTGTATAATTGATCAAACTGGCTATCGCTCAATTAACTGAGGGGAAAAAGGCATAATTTCGGAAGGCAGAATCGAGCCTTCGATAATTGCTGAGTCACAAAAATTGATATTTTACCAGGAACTTAAAACCATTTCATAAAGTCTGTTTTGTGTAAATTCCTGATCGGCGATCGAGTTCATGGAAAACTAATTGCTATAGAATCTCAAACTCATCAAAACTTTAGGGGGAAAACATGGCTAACTACGCAATTTTCGACGAACAATTCTACCTCGCCTCATATCCTTGGGTCAAACCAGCCATTGACGCAGGAGTCATCTCATCTGGGAGAGAGCACTTTGAAAAATTTGGGCGAGAAGGCGGTCTAACTAAAGTATCGCGTTATTTTGACGAAAATGCTTACCTTGCTGGGAATCCAGACCTCGCACCCTTCGTCCGTACAGTCAACCCAAACGCACCTTTTGCGACAGGCCTCGATCACTTTATCCAGTTCGGTTACGATGAAGGACAGCGCCGCACCCAAGTATCACCCGAATACAACGAAAGCTTTTATTTAGCAAACAACTCTGAACTTCAACCGTTTATTCAAAACGGAACTTTCAAATCCGGCTTCGACCATTTCATTCAATTCGGGTCCAAAGAAGGTCGGTTTGGGACTTCATTTTTTGAGCCGGAATACTTAAAAGAAAATCCCGACATCGTGCCGTTTGTCAACTCTGGAAACTTGAGAACCGGCCGCGAACACTTCTTCAATTTTGGACAATTTGAGCCGGCCCGCGACGCGACTTTTGTCGGCACCCGTACCAACGATGTTTTAACTGGTGTTGGCGTGGGCGATGTCGAACTTGTGGGAGTGGAAGTAGGAATAGATCCCCAAGGCAACCGGCAGTATGAAAGCTTTGGCACCAATGAATTCGATGTCCTGATTGGCGCCCCGGGAACTAATACATTTGTACTCGGAGTTCCTACTACAGCCGGGAATGTCACCCCGACACCGCTGTATTTGGGTAACGGTCAAGCTACGATTCGCAACTTCGATATCGAAAGCGATTTTATCCAACTGCAAGGAACTTCTTTAAACGGCTACAGCCTGACTCCGGTTGGCAACAATTTGTCAATCCAGCGTTTTGGAGATGTGCTCGGCGTGATTGAAGGAGGAGCAACCTTGGGTTTGACTTTCCAAGAATCTAATGGTAACGGTACTTTCTTGATTGGATAGTCATTGGTCATTGGTCATTAGTCATTAGTCATTAGTCATTAGTCATTAGTCATTAGTCATTAGCTAATGCTGATGATTAATGATTTTTTATTGGTGGTGGGCGATGGTTCTATAAAAAAGTACGATCGTACTTTACATTATTAAAACAGCAACGATGAATTACGATATCTTCGACGAACAATACTACCTTTCGCAATATCCGTGGCTGAAACCGGCCATTGATGCAGGAATCATCAAATATGGAAGAGAACACTTTGAAAAATTTGGTCAAGCCGCCGGCCTCACCAAAATATCGCGGTATTTTGACGAAGATACTTACCTTGATGGAAATCCAGACATCCAACCCTTTGTCCGCACTCCTAGCAATCCAAACGCTCCTTTTGCTACAGGCTTAGATCACTTTATTCAGTTCGGTTACGATGAAGGAACTCGCCACACCCAAGTATCGCCTGAGTACAACGAAAATTTTTATTTAGCAAATAATTCAGACCTTCGTCCTTTCGTTCTGAACGGAACTTTCAAATCTGGATACCAGCATTTCATTCAATTCGGCGTCAAAGAAGGTCGGTTTGGGACTTCTTTTTTTGAACCCGAATACTTAAAGAAAAACCCTGACATTGTACCCTTTGTCAACTCTGGAGCCTTGAGAACGGGCCGGGAACACTACTTCAATTTTGGTAAAAATGAGCCAAGCCGGTCTGCTACTTTTGTCGGAACTTCCGGCAACGATGTTATCACAGGCATTGGCGTGGGGAATACGGAACTGATTGGAGTGGATGTAGGTATCGATCCCCGAGGCAATCGGCAGTTTGAAAGCTCTGGACTCAATGAGTTTGATGTCTTGATTGGTGGCCCGGGAGTTGATACATTCGTACTCACACCTCCTCTTCCTACAGGCGAGAATTTCAGCTCGTTCCCGCTCTATTTGGGTAACGGTGAAGCTACTATTCGGAACTTCAAAGCAGGACAGGACTTGATTCTACTGCAAGGAACTTCTTTAACCAGCTACGACTTGATTCCCATTGGCAATAATTTATCAATCGAGGCTTTTGAATTTGTGCTCGGCGTGATTGAAGGAGGAGCTAGTTTGAATTTGAGCTTCCAACAATCTAACGGTAACGGTACTTTCTTGATTGGATAGTCATTGGTCATTAGTCATTAGTCATTAGTCATTAGTCATGAGCTAATACTGATGATTAATGATTTTTTATTGGTGGTGGGCGATGGTTCTATAAAAAAGTACGATCGCACTTTACTTTAAACAGCAAACTATGAATTACGATATCTTCGACGAACAATACTACCTTTCGCAATATCCGTGGCTGAAACCAGCCATTGATGCAGGAATCATCAAATCTGGAAGAGAACACTTTGAAAAATTTGGTCAAGCCGCCGGCCTCACCAAAATATCGCGGTATTTTGACGAAGATACATATCTAGCTCAAAATCAAGATATTACACCATTTGTTCGCACCGCCAACAACCAAAACCGACCCTTTGCTTCAGGTTTAGACCACTTTATCCAGTTTGGTTACGAAGAAGGCTGCACGCGAGTATCGCCTGACTACGACGAAGTTTTTTATTTAAAGCGCCACCCGGAAATAACTCCCTTCGTGCAGAACGGAATTTTTAAATCCGGCTTTCAACACTTTATCCAATTCGGAAAAACAGAAGGTAGGTACGGGACAAGTTTCTTTGAACCACGTTACTTGGGAGATAACCCAGATGTGGCGGCAGTTGTGGAGGCTGGAGGTTTAAAAACTGGTCGAGAACACTATCTAAAATTTGGGCAATTTGAGTCAAATCGATACGGATTTTTTACAGGAACCAACGGTAATGATATCGTCACGGGATTTACAGCGGGAAAAAATCAAATTATCGGAATGCAAGTAGCTTTCGCCGGCCCCAATCCACCTTTTGGCATTAATAAGAATAAGTATGACGCTTTGAAATTGGATGACATCACGAGAGAACCTTTCCTGACTACTACTGAATTCGATACATTGATTGGCACTTCTGGCATTGATTACTTCGTGATCGGAGATGGTGTTCCCAACAACCGACGTAGTTTGCTCAGCCGGGTAGATTTCTATACGGGCAGTGGGGAGGCCAGGATTGTCAATTTTGAAAAAGGAAAAGATTTTATTCAGTTGGTGGAAACCGTTAATGAACTGAGTATATTTCCATCAGGGGCGGACTTATTAATTCAAAAATCTGGAGATACACTTGCCAGAATTCAGGGCGGAGCAAGTCTAACTCTGCAACCGACTGGGATGATAAATCCATTTAGTCCTCCAGTCGGTCTCACTTTCCTCGGCTAGAAAGCATAAAGCTTAAGTGAGATTTGACTGTTGGGTAAAATCACCCGATCAGGTAATTGTCTCAGTTCTGGATTATTGATAAATTGCCTAAACAGCTCATTAAAGCCGCAGGAATAAAACATGGCTAGTTACGCAATTTTTGACGAAAAATACTACCTTTCTCAATATCCTTGGGTCAAGCCAGCAATTGACACAGGAGTTATCAAATCTGGACAAGAACACTTTGAAAAATACGGTCAAGCCGGCGGCTTAACTAAAGTATCGCGGTATTTTGACGAAGCTACTTACCTCGCTGGCAACCCAGACATCGCTGCCTTAGTCCGCACCCCCAACAACCCAAATGCACCTTTTGCGACCGGACTAGACCACTTTATCCAATATGGTTACGAAGAAGGTCGCACTCGCGTATCGCCTGAGTATGACGAAGCGTTTTATGTAGCAAATAACCAACAGTTGCAGCCGTTTATTCAGAATGGAACTTTTAAAAACGGCTACCAGCATTTCATTCAATTCGGTCTCAAAGACGGTCAGTTTGGGACTTCATTCTTTGAAACAGAATACTTACAAAAAAATCCCGATGTTCGGCCTTTTGTCGAATCGGGAGCATTGAAAACCGGTCGCGAACACTACTTCAATTTTGGCAAAAACGATCCAAGCCGCTCTGCGACTTTTGTCGGAACTCCTGGGAATGACATCATTACCGGTCCTGGGGTGGGGAATAGCGAATTAATTGGAGTTGAAGTAGGTTTACGTACAGGTAATGGCTTTGGCGAAGGCCGAGTGTATGAAGGTGACGGCAGCAATGAATTCGATACTCTCATTGGCGGTAGCGGCCGCGATATATTCGTACTCGGAGACCTTATAGAAGGCGGTAAAAGTTCTGCGCCCGGAACCGAAAAATTCTATATCGGGCCGGGTTTTGCGACAATTCGGAATTTTACAAAAGGTCAGGATAGCATCGTGCTAGGAGATGGCTTTTTACCTTTCTCAGATCAATACTTGATATTGCCCATCAACAACAATCGAGATTTAGCTATCCAATACAATGCTTCACTCCTGGCTGTTCCCGGAACGGCTCCGTTTGACACGATCGCTGTTATTGAAGGCGGCGGAAATCTCAAGTTGAATTTATTACCAGAATCTAGAGTTACTAGATTTTTACTTGGGTAGAAATATCGAAGCTATTGGGGATTTGCCTGATTGCTACTGGGGAGTACGATAATTAATTGTACGCTCCAGAAACCGGGTTTCTCTAATAAACCCGGTTGCTAAGTCTTTAATGGCGATCGCGCGCCAGCTTCAAAACCTCAACCACATCTTGATGATGTTCCGAAGATGCCCAAATTAAAGCAGTCCAAGTATTATTATCCTTAGCTTTGATATCAGCACCCGCCTCCAGCAAAACCTGCACAACATCAGCGCGCCCGCTACCCGCCGCACTCATCAAAGCCGTCAAACCAAAATTAGTTTTAGCATTCACATCCGCCCCCGCCTCCAGCAAAAGCTGTACAATCTCCGTATGTCCGGCAGCAGCGGCACTCATTAACGGCGTCCACCCGTCATTATCCTGACTGTTAGCATCCGCGCTTGCTGCGAGGATTTTTTTGACAATTTCAGCATTGCCAGCCTCAGCCGCAGCGGTCAAAGCCGTCGCGCCTTCGGCATCTTTGGCATTGATATCTGCACGTTGTTCGATCGCACATTCTACAGCCGCAACATCACCCATCTTGACGGCATCAATTAAATCGGTCATAAATTCTCCGTTGTATCCTTTCAAATATTAAATGCTATGGCAGTCGATATTTTAATCCTCTCCAACGGGCCCGGAGAATTAGCAACTTGGGTGCGTCCCGCCGTGCAAGCTTTGCGCCAGCAATTGGCAAACGCGGGCACTCAAGCGCGCATCTCTGTGGTGCTGTCCCCCTGTCCGCACGCCACCGGGAAAGAAGCAGAAATAGCCTGTTCCTACCCAGAAGTTGACAGAGTGCAGGCGCCGGAGCATTTTTTTCCATTCCTATTATCTGGCAAAACTGCTGAAAATTGGGATTGGCACGAAATAGGAGTTGTTTTATTTTTAGGCGGCGATCAATTTTTTACGGTTGTTATTGGTAAAAGACTTAAATATCGCACTGTTATTTATGCTGAATGGGACGCGCGGTGGTATCGCTGGATTGATAAATTTGCGGCGATGAAACCAGAAGTTTTTGCTAAAATTCCCCAAAAATATGCTAAGAAATTTACAGTTGTCGGAGATTTAATTGCGGAAGTAGCTCGTTCCCAGGCTGTGCCTGGAAACGCATATCCAGAGGCTCTGCCTCGTACAAAAATAGAATTAATTGGATTGTTGCCCGGTTCTAAAGCCGCCAAATTAGCTTTAGGTGTACCGTTATGTTTGTCGATCGCCCAATCTATCCATCGCCTCCGCCCTCAAACTCGCTTTGTAATTCCCGTTGCTCCTACCATAGATGTGCAAACTCTAGCACGTTTTGCCAACCCTGAACAAAATCCTTGCCTGCATTTATTTGAGAACGCTAGCGCCGAACTTCAGTTAACAGAACCACCGTTTTTGCAGACAGCAAATAACTTGCAGGTAGAACTTTGGACGCAGACGCCCGCCTACGATTTGCTATCAGAATGCAACCTGTGTTTAACTACTGTGGGAGCGAATACTGCCGAATTGGGTTCGTTAGCTGTACCGATGATTGTTTTGATTCCGACGCAGCAATTGGATGCGATGAAAGCTTGGGACGGATTGCCGGGATTGCTGGCAAATTTGCCGTTAGTCGGTTCTGTTTTTGCGACGGCGATTAATTGGGCAATCTGGCAATTGGGGAAGGGAAAACTTTATGCTTGGCCGAATATTTGGGCACAGGAGGAGATTGTGCCGGAGTTGATTGGGAAGCTGGAACCAGAAGTAATTGCTCAATTGGCGATCGACTATTTGAGCCATCCTGATAAATTAGCACAAATGGGCGATCGTTTGCGTGCGGTTCGAGGAGAATCAGGGGCGGCGAAAAAAATTGCTGAATTGGTTTGTGAAGAAATTGAGGTGCAATCTAAATCTGAGATGAATTAGATTTTTTTATTTTTAACCGCAGATGTATGCAGATGAACGCGGATGAACGCTGATTTAATCCAGATTAATTGGTAAAAACAGGCAAAAGAAATTTTATTTTCTCTTGCCTGTTTATTATCCCAAAACTGGATTTGCTTTCAAGTTAAGCTCGATCGTGCTTAGCAATCACCCAAACAGCGTGGATTGTACCGGGGAACAAGAAAAAACAGCTTAGAACCAGGTTGATCCAAAAATCCCGACCGATGCCGACAGTCATAAATACGCCCAAAGGGGGAACAAAAATTGCAGCGAGTATGCGAATTAAATTGCTCATCTCGGTTACTCCAAATGAGTTTTCTCTTCCAATTTAACTTCACTGACCAACCGAACCTTTCCCGAAAAATTTAGGCGGTGCTGCCATAGTGTAAACTTCGGTTTCAGCGGCGATTACCTGTCGTAAGTGACCGGGAAGCTGCATCAACCCCAACAGTGTAATTCCGTCTAACATCCGCAACCCGCCAGTTGTTTTCTCGGCGAGTAATTTGTCAGTAGCTTCGGGTTCTGGCCGCGTATTTATTTCTTGAGTTGAAGCTACGGCAAAACCCCAAGGAGCTCCATAAGTAGAAATAAAGCTGGTGCAGGATTGAACGTTGGGGAAAACAGATTTCAGGGTATTTACAATGCGAGCGTGCATTTTCATTTCTGCTGGAGAAACTGGGCCCGCTTGCACTACGAAATATCCGTTAGGCGACATTACCTTGCGAACTTTCTCAAAATACTCCTTGGTAAACAACTGGAAAGATGGGCCTTCTTCAATGGGATCGGACAAGTCAGAAATGACAATATCCCAATCATTGTCAGTTTTATCTAAATAGTCCAAAGCATCGCCGATTACGACTTCGCAGCGGGGGTCGTCAAAGGCGTTTTGGTGCATTTCAGGCAGGTGTTCGCGGCAAGCTTCTACTACTTCGCCGTCAATGTCGATCATCACGACTTTTTCAACTGTTTTCCAGCGCAGCACTTCTCTAATTGTAGCTCCTTCTCCGCCGCCGAGAACGAGGACTTTTTTGGGTGAACCGTGACAAATCATGGCTGGGTGCACCAGGGGTTCGTGGTACAGAAACTCGTCGCCTGTACAAGATTGCCATTTGCCGTCCAAAACTAAGCCTTTGCCGTAGGTACCGGTCTGAACTACGTACATTTCTTGATAGGCAGTTTTCTTGTAAGCGAGCACCGCGATGATGCCGTGAACGTAAATATCCCAAGGGGTAATGTACTCGCTCATCCAAAAGTCTGCACGAACTTCGCTACCTGACATCAATTACTCTCCAAATATAAACTGCTGTGTCGATGTTGTCACAAGTAGTAGTTATTAGCACACAATGGTGCGGGTGTGTGAGTACGATCGACACATTAAAGTGAGATTTTTCAGCAATGGTATAGTGTGATTGCGTTCTGGGATAGAGCAAGTGGCTTGGTACTTGAGATTGCTTGTGGGCGATCGCGCGACCAGTCGATCGCACTTTTCCCGACGCCCCCGGTCGATCGCACTCACATTTAATATTTTCGCTTTGCATTACCTAGGGGTTTTGGACAAACGTTGTCTGAATCGGGCAATTTTTCGCACTGGGCCCGCCTTGATAAGTTTGCGATCGGCCAGCTTATTTATCAACAATCCGATGAAAAACCCGCAAATGCGAGAGGGGGGAATAAAACTAGCGATCGGTTTTAACCAAAGTTATTATTAATATGTTGACATTGTGAATGTATCTTAGATAAGATTTTTATATCGACCCAAATAAAGGAAGTGTTGAAATTTTCGGACAAAATTGGCCAGGCGATGTACACCCAGATTCTAACTATGTAAAGGTGTAAATAAATTTTCTAATAAAAATGCTCTGACACTATTTTTAGGTTCAAAATAATAGCCGATGGAACCAACAGACTGGGACAACAGAATCAAAGAGCTGGAAAAGGAAAATCGAATCCTGCGGGAAAAACTTGAAACTTCGGAAACCGAACGCAGCCAATTACAAGCCATTAATCAAAAAAAAGAATCTTTGCTAAAAACACTAACGGAGGAATTTAGAGATTCCGAAAATATTTTAAAAGCAAGAATGTCTACACTAGAAAAAGCTCTCTTAAACCAGCAAACAACGCAGCTCAAATTGATCGAAGCCGAAAAAATGTCGGCTTTGGGCATTTTGGTAGCTGGTATCGCCCACGAAATCAACAATCCCGTCAACTTCATCTACGGCAATATTACCTATGTCAATGACTACGCTGGCGACATTTTAACATTGCTAGCAATGTACCAGGATAGGTATCCCGAAACAGATGCAGAGATTGAAGCTTTCCTGGAAAAAATTGACATCAACTTCTTGCGCGAAGATTTGTTGAAAACTCTTTCGTCAATGAAAGTTGGCTCCGAGCGCATCCGCGAAATAGTGCTGACTTTACGCAACTTTGCGCGGGTAGATGAAGGTGAAAAGAAACCAGTTAACATTCACGAAGGAATTGACAGCACCTTGTTAATCTTGCAACATTTAACTAAAGAAAAACCCGGTCATTCGGCTATTAGTCTTATTAAGAATTATGGAGATTTGCCAAAGGTGGAGTGTTATGCGGGTCAATTAAATCAGGTGTTTATGAACATCATTAATAATGCTGTTGATGCCCTGCGAGAGCGAGAGCAAAAGTCTTCACTGGACGAGATAGAAGCTAACCCTATCGAGATGACCATTACTACTTCTAGTATTTCCGAAAATTGGGCAAGAATTAGCATCAAAGATAATGGTCTGGGAATGAATGAATCTGTAAAAACCAAAATTTTCGATCCCTTTTTCACCACCAAACAAGTTGGTCACGGGACGGGTTTGGGATTATCAATTAGCTATCAGATTGTTGTGGACAAACACGGCGGGAGGTTGGAGTGCATATCCGCAATTGGAGAAGGGACTGAATTCGTGATCGAGATTCCGATCGCCAATTCCCGCAGCTAAGAGCGATCGATCGAGCTAAACTGAGGGATAATGAAAACTCCCTTTGACCGCGGCTCCTCCTAGTTTGATGTGCAACCCTATGTCTACTGTCACTTTTGGTTTGTCAACCCCTATAGCGGCAGAGGCCGGGGCATCCTACGGCAGCAGCGAACCGCCACAGCGCCCCACCGTGCGGGCAGAGTGGATCGAGGTATTGGTGGACTCTCCTTTCAGGGTTGCGGGGGACTCGTCTGGGGAGGAAAACAAGTTATTTACCTATCGTTTACCTGCGGAACTTACTGTGCAACCAGGGGATATTTTGAGTGTACCCTTTGGCAGTCAGCAGGTAGGGGCGATCGCGATTCGGTTCATTTCTCAACTGCCGCCAGACTTAGATCCGACGCGGGTTAAAGATGTCGAAGATGTTGTCAGTACAGGTTTTTTCCCACCGACTTACTGGGAATTACTCCATCGCACTGCCACCTATTATTGCACACCTTTAATTCAAGTAATTAGAGCCTCGCTGCCGCCCGGTTTGTTAAGCCGTTCCGTGCGCCGAATTCGCTTAATTAAGGACGCAATTTCTCCGAATGCCGAAACATTTCTCAATCCTGCAGCTAGTCAAATTTTGCAATTGTTGCAAGCTCAAAAAAACGGCGATTACACTTGGCAATACCTTCAGCGCCAAGTTAAGGGAAGTTATCGGGGATTGAAAGATTTATTGAAACGCGGTTGGGTAGAAAGTTATTTAGAACCTCCCCATCCTCCCAAACCACAACTAAAACCGGCAGTGACATTAATTGCTAGTGCATTTGTCACAGATTTAACCAAGCGGCAACAAGAAGTATTGGAAGTTTTGCGGCGTGGCGGCGGTGAAATGTGGATGAACGATTTGCTGAGAATTTGCAGCGCGAGTTCTTCTGTTGTCAAAAATTTGGAACAAAAAGGTAGCGTTGTCATCGATCAAAGGGAAGTTCTCAGGGGCGATCGCGGAATTTCTCAATTGCCCGATTCACCGAAAACTTTAACTCATTTTCAAGCAGAAGCTTTAGCGTTTATTAACTCTTTTTCGGGATTCCGTCAAGTGCTGCTGCACGGCGTTACAGGTTCCGGGAAAACCGAAGTGTATTTGCAGGCGATCGCCCCAATCTTAGCCAGCGGCAAATCCGCCCTCGTACTCGTTCCCGAAATCGGCCTCACACCGCAACTTACAGACAGATTCCGCGCCCGTTTTGGCGAGCAAATTTGCGTGTACCACAGCGCCCTATCCGACGGCGAACGTTACGATACATGGCGTCAGATGCTGACTGGAACGCCGCAAATTGTCATCGGCACGCGATCGGCCATTTTCGCACCTTTACCTCACCTCGGCTTAATTATCCTCGATGAAGAACACGACAGCAGCTTCAAACAAGACCAACCAGCCCCCTGCTACCATGCCCGCACCGTTGCCAAATGGCGCGCCGAATTAGAAAATTGTCCCTTAATTTTAGGTTCCGCAACTCCAGCATTAGAGACTTTGGTGGGGACGCGCCGAGATTATTACTCCTTACCAAATATCCATTATTTATCATTGCCCGATCGCATTTATTCCCGCCCGATGCCGCCTGTGGAAATAGTCGATATGCGCCAAGAATTGCGGCAAGGAAACCGCTCAATTTTCAGTGCTTCCCTGCAAAACGCGCTGGAACAATTGCAAGCAAGACAACAGCAAGGTATCCTGTTTATTCACAGAAGAGGACACAGTACCTTTGTCTCTTGTCGGAGTTGCGGCTATGTGATGGAATGCCCGAATTGCGATGTTTCCCTGTCTTATCACCACGTCGGCGAAGGAACCGCAGAAATATTGCGATGTCACTACTGCAACCATACGGAACGACACCCCCAAAACTGCCCGGAATGCAGTTCTCCTTACTTCAAAAACTTTGGTAGCGGCACTCAGCGAGTCGAACAGGAATTAACGAGATTGTTTCCCGAATTGCGGGCAATCCGGTTTGACAGCGATACGACTAGAAATAAGGGCGATCACCGCAGATTGTTAACGCAATTTGCCAATGGGGAAGCTGACATTTTGTTGGGTACGCAAATGCTGACGAAAGGGTTAGATTTAGCTGGAGTAACATTGGTGGGAGTTGTGTCTGCTGACGGGTTGCTGAACTTATCAGATTATCGGGCCAGCGAACGAGCTTTTCAAACATTAACTCAAGTCGCGGGTCGTGCGGGCAGAGGCGACGATCCGGGGCGGGTAATTATTCAAACTTACACTCCCGAACACCGGGTTATTCAAGCAGTTAGGCGGCATGAATATGCAGGTTTTGTGGAAACAGAATTAGCAGAAAGAGCGGCGCTGAATTATCCTCCTTCGGGGCGGCTGGTTTTGTTGCGGTTGAGCAGTGTAGATGCGGCGGAAGTGGCGGTGACGGCGGTACAATTGGCGTCTGTTTGTCAGGAGTATATTGAGCGATTGTCTGTACCGGGGTGTGAGTTGTTGGGGCCTGCACCTGCGGCGATTATGCGGGTGGCAAATCGCTATCGATGGCAGATTTTGCTGAAGTTGCCTTTGGATGAGTCGGTGGATTTGTCGGATTTGATCGGATTGCGCGATCGCACGCCGCGTTCTGTTAGTTTAACTATTGATGTCGATCCGTTGAATTTTGGTTGATTGGTTGTGCAGAAATGCGATCGGGCACAGGAGAGGGCGGGCAAGGCCCCTAGGATTATTTTGGGCTAGGGAAACGGCATTGCGGTGTCCTCCGTTATATCAATTCCGGTTGCATCGGAATTATTTAACCGCAGAGAACGCAGAGAACGCAGAGGAAGAGAAGAGAGAGATGAATAATTCCGATGAAGGGCGGATTTGATATTACTTAAAAATCCGGGTTGTCCCACTCTCGCTCGATTCTCTCTAAATCCTTCGCGGCTCCCAATTGTTGAAAGATTTGATGGGCTGTGTTGTAATGTTGTTGGGCAAGCTCTGGGTTTTTGCGTTTGCGTTCAAGTCGTGCTAAATCGTAGTGAGTGTCTGCAATTTTATGCGTCATACCCAGTTCTTCGCTTATTTTTAAGCATTGCCCATATAATTGTTCAGCAAAATCTAATTTACCACGATCTAGTTCAATATCTCCCCATGCACCTAAAGAACTCGCCATACCTTCACGATCGCCTAATTGTTCTCGCAACTGAAAAGACTGTCGCTTAAACTGTTCAGCAGCATCGAAATTACCACGCATCCGCTCGATATCTCCCAATACTCCCCAACTACTTGCCATACCAGAGCGATCGCCCAATTCTGTCCTTAATTCCAAAGATTGCCGATACAATCTCTCAGCTTCATCCCAATTGCCGCGATTTCGCTCGATATCTCCCAATACTCCCCAACTACTTGCCATACCAGAGCGATCGCCCAATTCTGTCTCTACTTCCAAAGATTGCCGGTACAATCTCTCTGCTTCATCCCAATTGCCGCGACATTGCTCGATATATCCCAATACTCCCCAACTCGTTGCCATACCAGAGCGATCGCCCAATTCTGTCCTTAATTCCAAAGATTGCCGGTACAATCTCTCAGCTTCATCCCAATTGCCGCGACATTGCTCGATATATCCCAATACTCCCCAACTCGTTGCCATACCTGAGCGATCGCCGTATTCGCTGAAAATCTCCAAAGCTTGTCGATAATAACGCTCAGCTTCAGTCAATTTCCACATTTCCTGCGCCACCCATCCTAAGTGCTGGTAGGTGCTGGCTTGAGAGTAGATATCTCCTATTGCTTGTTCAATTTCTAAACATTCCTGATAAAAAACAGTTGCCTTTTCCCACTCTCGCAAATCCTGACAGACATTCCCCAAATAATACAAAGCATTAGCTTCCCCGCGACGGTTTCCCTGTTGGCGAGCAATTGCCAGCGATGCTTGATAAGCACTCATTGCCGCCTGAAATTGTCGCTCTTGCTTGTAAGCCTTACCCAATTCATTGTAAACATCAGCTTGCAGCGATAAATTTTCACTTTCCTTTGTCAACTCCAAGGCTTTTTCTAAATACTCTCTCGCTTTAACGGGCTTTCCTTGGCTGAGATAAGCAACTCCTAATTGATGTAAAATATTGCTGCAAGCACTAGGATTTTTTTCAGTTCCAGAATGACTCGGACTGTATTCCATCAACAAAGACTCTAAAAGTTCAATTCGTTCTTGCTTTTCAGGCGTTTCTAATGTTCTAAAACTCCTTTCCGAATCCAGAGTCCTAGCAACGGCATCATCTCTAGTAAATTGAGTCGTTTTAAATAGAAACACGCCAGATTTCCACGCCCAAAAATCCGGTGCAAACTTCGCCAAACGAGTAATTGCATAGTCCGGCAAAACAAACAGGATCGGATGTGAAACGCTGGTTTTATAAGCATCTCGCACCCAATTAAGGTCTTGTAATACTGGAGGATATTCGTCAAATTTGCCGATCGACTTTTCCAATCCCCGCACAATTAAAACTAATTTTTTATTTGGCTCTCGCTTAATAGTAGGTAAAATCTTGATAATTTTATCTCGGAGAAAACGCAAATCTTCCTCACAACTCACAACTTCAAATTGAGTTTCTTGAGAAATAGGATGATTTTTCAATCCCTCAATTAACAAATCCGCTTCCGCATTAAAATTAACTTCTGCAAACCCGATAGTCAAATTCTCCGAAAAATCAACAAACGTCAAAAGTTGAGTAAATGCTTGCTGATTGACAGCTAAAAATCGCCCAATTTGTGAATTACGATCGTTCTGGGTTAACATTGGATTCTCTGGCATCTCGGAGAGCTTTTTGGAATTCTTCATTTTGCTTCACCACCGGATTCGGATAGTTCCATCGATTTTTGCCGTTGTATTCCAAAACCGAAAGATTGAATAACATCAACTCACTGATTTCATCTTTATTAATATTTTTTGTCAAACAAACTTGAGCTAAAAGTGGATAATGATTTTGCGGGATAATCCGTTCAAAATTAAATTGTTCTTGTTTGATTGCATAGGTAACATCTTCAGCCATTATTTTATCGTGACCGCGACCTCTAGCTGTTATGGAAGCAGTTCGCATAATCTGGATGAGTTGGCGAACATGACCACCACTGGCTTTTGCCACTTCCAGCAATTGTTCGCGAGACTCAAAGATTGTGTCAACTTCAACTCGGCGTTCGATTAAACTAGCCATAGCCTTTAAGCTATGTTCATTATAGTTTAAGTCACAGCTATCTCGATTAAATTCATAAATATTGACCATCGGGACAATGTGAGGACAGTCAAAATTCTTGACGGCATTTTGAGACGAGTACAGAGCTCCCAGCGGAACTGTATAAATCATCGTACAGTTCAGTTCTTGAAGTTGAGCGGCATAGTCAAAAAATAAATGGTTTGCCACCTTGGGAGGAACGCGGTCTAAATTATCAAATATAATTAAAAAACCTTTATAGTTGGGAAACTTTTTACGCAGCTTTTTGACAGCATCATTTAACAGCAAGTTGATATCGGCTTTCAATCTAGAAATATCTTTTTCTAAAGTTTGGCGAATTGTTTTTTTCTGCTTATCAGAACCTTTGATTTGTGCCAGTAATTTTACCAACAACTTCGCTAAAAATGGAGCTTCCGGCCCTAAAGTTGCTTCTCCTTCGATGCTGATGGAACTTTCAACGGTTCGTTCTGTTTCTTCGGTGACATCCTTAAACCAAGCCTCAAAATTATCCATCAGCCGAGAATCTAATTTCAGCCCCAGCCTGCGCATTTCAAACTCAACTCGCTTAATGGCAATTAAATAGAAATCTGTATAACCGACATCATTAATATCTGTCTCCTCGTTGACTTCCAGATAAATGACGCGATAATCTTTTTCCCACTCTTTTTGAATTCGCTTTAATTCGGTACTTTTGCCAGAGCCGCGATGTCCGGTAAACAGGATTGTGGTAAACTGTTCGGGTTCTTGACAGTCTAAAATATTACTGACACCTGCGATCGCTTCGGTTTTGCGAACATCCGATAAATCAACATAATAGCGATCAAGATCTGCACCTTCTAAGGATTGGAGAGGATTACAGACTTGATAGGCAGTTTTGAGGGTAGTTGCGCGGTTGATAGGATGAGTAGTCATAAGTTTTTAATTTAGTAGATTTGTTGCAGGAAACCTGAACAATGTATCAAAGTTAAGTTTTTTATGTACTTGTATTGTAGCAAAATAGGTTCGCAGTCAGGACTTTAGTCGTGAGAAAAGAAAGGATCGAAGTCCTTACTACAAACTAATGGGTAATATACCAGTTTTCAGCCGAGTGAAGTATAGATTCAACGGTAGGGAAACGGCACTGCCGTGTCCTCGATGCTGTCAACAAGGGCGTTAAACCCTCAGTCCGGCAGGGGTTGAAACCCCTGCCTCAAAGCGAAAGTCCTCTTAAGAGGACTGACAAAAAGACTTGTAAACTGATTAGTCCTCTTCAGAGGACTTTCGCTATTAGACAGGGAATTCATTCCCTGGCGGACTGCCGGGTAGGCGGGAGGACTGGCGGACGAAAAGCTTAAGTTGACACCAATGGGCACGGCGCCGTGTCCGTACTGTAAATCCTACCAACTAAGGCAAATCAGTGCTCCCCATGAGATAAAGGTCGCACTCCCGGGCCACGCCGCGCCCTTCATTAATTGCCCAAACCACCAAACTTTGTCCCCGGCGACAGTCACCAGCCGCGAAAACTCCCGGAATGCTGGTTGTATATTTTTCGTGTTCGGCTTTCACGTTGCTGCGCGCGTCGCGTTCCAATCCCAGCGCATCCAGCAAGGGCTGTTCCGGGCCGAGGAAGCCCATCGCTAGCAAGACAAGCTGTGCGGGCAACACTTTTTCGGTGCCGGGGATGTGGTTCGGAATGAACTGCCCTTTCTCGTTTTTCGCCCATTCCACTTCAACGGTGTGCACAGCTTTGACATTGCCGTTTTCGTCGCCCTCGAACTTTGTCGCCGTGGTGAGATAGCCGCGGGGGTCGTCGCCGAATTTGGCTGCTGCTTCTTCTTGGCCGTAGTCGAGGCGGTAGACTTTCGGCCATTCCGGCCAGGGATTGTTGGCGGCGCGTTCTGAGGGCGGTTTGGGCAGGATTTCTAGCTGTACCAGGCTTTTGCAGCCGTGGCGGATGGATGTGCCCACGCAGTCGGTACCGGTGTCGCCGCCGCCGATGATCACGATATCTTTGCCTTCGGCGGAGATGAAGTTATCGTTTGTGCTCTTGTCTAAAACTGCTTTGGTGTTGGCTGTCAGGAAGTCCATTGCGAAGTGGATGCCTTTTAATTCCCGGCCGGGGATGCCCAAGTCGCGGGGTTTGGTGGCGCCGGTACAGAGCACAACGGAGTCGTATTCTTTTAGCAGTTGTTCTGCTGGTAAGTCTTTGCCGACTTCGGTGTTGCAGACGAATGTCACGCCTTCGTCTTCGAGGACTTTCAGGCGGCGCATTACGACTTGTTCTTTGTCTAGCTTCATGTTGGGGATGCCATACATTAGCAGGCCGCCTGGTCGATCGGCTCTTTCGTATACTGTTACCCAATGACCGGCTTTATTTAGTTGCGCGGCGGCGGACAAACCTGCGGGCCCGGAACCGATGACGGCGATTTTTTTGCCGGTGCGTTTGGCGGGTGGTTCGGCAGTAATCCAGCCTTCATCCCAGCCTTTGTCGATAATCGAGGCTTCGATGTTTTTAATCGTGACTGGCGGGTTGTTGATGCCGAGTACGCAAGCGCCTTCGCAGGGTGCGGGACAGACGCGGCCGGTGAATTCAGGGAAGTTGTTGGTTTTGTGGAGTCTGTCTAGGGCTTCTTTCCACAGTCCACGATATACGAGGTCGTTCCATTCGGGGATGAGGTTATTAATCGGGCAGCCGCTTGCCATGCCGCTGATGAGGGTACCCGTGTGGCAAAACGGAATGCCGCAATCCATGCAGCGCGCGCCTTGGGTGCGGAGTTTGTCCTCATCCATCGGCAGGTGAAATTCGTCCCAGTTGTGGACTCTCTCGACGGGTGAGAGTTCGGAGGGCAATTCGCGCAAGAATTCGATAAAGCCTGTTGGTTTTCCCATAGTGGTGTTCTGGTTAGAATTTACTATTCTGTCAGTTTCTCAAAGGTGAAGCTGGCTGGCTTCTGAATTAACTATTGTGATCTAAATTGTGTGCGATCGCACCTCAGATTGAGCAATTCCTACGTGAAATCTTCAATATCGCCGGGAGTCGGGGAATTGTCGGCAGCCGTAAAATATACAGCGACAGCCAAGAAACCGGGTTTTTTACGGGGGTTAAAGGTTTTAAAGGTTTTGATGCAGTATTTTCGTCCATCAAACCCGGTTTCTGCGTAATTTCAGCATTGCTTACTCTGGGACGATCGCATTTACCGCTACAGCCACATCTCGAAACGCTGACAGCTTAACTCCGACGGCCCGCCAGCCTCAACTTTGAAACGCAGTCCCCATCTGGAGAGCATCGAGATCCTATACAAAAAGTTACAGACCTTGCAAAATAATATTTTCAGGATATACTACTGTAAATCTGTCAGATAAGCGGAGTTTACTTTTTTAACTCCTAAAATAGGTAAATAAACTCATGAGCATTACAGTTCAGAACGTATCGAAACACTTCGGCTCCTTCCACGCAATTGACAACGTGAATTTGGAAATTAAAAGGGGTTCTTTAGTCGCGCTGTTGGGGCCTTCTGGTTCCGGGAAATCGACTCTGCTGAGGATGATCGCGGGGCTAGAACCGCCGGACAGCGGTCATATTTACCTGATCGGTGAAGATGCTACTCATCAGTCGGTGCAGGAACGGCATATCGGTTTTGTGTTTCAGCACTACGCTTTGTTCAAACACATGAGTATTCGGAAAAATATTGCTTTTGCGATGGAAATTCGCAAAGTTCCTAAAGGCTCAATTAGTAGGCGGGTTGATGAACTTTTGGATTTAGTGCAGTTGACAGGTTTGGGCGATCGCTATCCTTCACAACTTTCCGGGGGCCAGCGACAGCGGGTTGCTTTGGCCAGAGCTCTCGCAGTTCAACCGAAAGTGCTGCTGCTAGACGAACCTTTTGGAGCATTAGATGCTAAAGTCCGCAAAGAATTGCGATCGTGGCTGCACAACCTTCACAAAGAAGTTAACATCACCACAGTTTTTGTGACTCACGACCAAGAAGAAGCTATGGAAGTAGCCGATGAAATTGTGGTGATGAACAAAGGTAGAGTCGAACAAGTTGGCACTCCTGCTGAAATTTACGACAAACCCGCAACAGCTTTTGTGATGAGTTTTATTGGGCCTGTCAATGTGCTGCCGAATGCTGCGGGTTTGTTCGCCAGCAACGGCACAACGGCTCACAATAATGGAGCCGCCCATTCTGATTTAGTGTTTTTGCGCCCCCACGATGTGGAAATTAAAACTAAGCCGGAGTCTGGTTTTGCATTAGCAACAGTCAGCCGCATCATTCATTTAGGACGCGAAATTCAAACCGAGTTACTATTAGAATCGCAGCAGGTAGTAACAGCTTACGTTAGCCGCGAGCGCTTCGATTCTCTACAGTTAACGCGAGATCAGCAGGTTTACGTCAAGCCCAAACACGCCATGACTTTTCCTGCTTATTCAATTTAAATCAGCGACTGCATCTTACTCAAAATACTATCGGGGAGCTTCTGCAAAACACTGCTCCCACATCGTTACCAGGCACGAGCCTGGTAATGCTGTCTCGTGGCTCTAAATCGGAGGCAGAGCCTCCTGAAATTCATTCCTAGGCTCTGCCTGGGAAGGGGAAAAAGCTTCCTCATGAAATTTTGAGTGGGAACGATAAAAAAAGGTCAGCGAAGAATATGAATCCTAACAAATTATTGAATTTAGCAACTAGCGCTTTACTTGTTTATCGCCGTTACATCCAAGCAGGATTAACACTTTGTGCAGGATTTGGACTGTCTGCAATCGCCTCTTCAGTTGCGTACAATTGGGAATACAAATTCATGCAAGCCGAACTGCAAGATCGGCTGGACAAAATAGCTACAGACATTCAGAGAGATGTTAGCGGCAATTTAGAAATAATTCGGGCTGCAGGAGCATTTTACAGCGTATTTGACGGCGTTAAAAAACCAGAAATGAAGACATTTGTTGGCCCTGCCCTCTACCGCCATCCGAGCCTGAAGGCGATCGCTTGGCTGCCCCGTGTTTCTGACTATCCGCAATTCCTGACAGAGGAAATAGATTTAAGTTTAGATTTAACTGCCAATCGAGTAGCCTTAGAAAACGCCACCAAAAGACAAGAAATTATCGCGACTGACCGCCAAAAATTGCCATCACAAAATCCCCCAAGTTTCTTCGTCTTTCTGCCAATTTTTAGTCAAACGTCTCCTGGCGACACCGCACCATTTTCAGAAAACTTACCTGCTAAAAGAACAGAAAATTTGAAAGGTTTTACTATGGGAATTTTGCTCATTGATGCTATTTTTAAGTCGGCTTTACAGGAAACTCAACTTAACTTTGTTAACGTATATCTTCAAGATGCTATGGCTCCTGAAGCCGAAAGATTTCTCGCTTTTTACGAAGCGAAGACTAAAAGAATAGTTACTGACGAAAACATTAAAAATACACTCGATATTGGCGAAAGAGCTTACTGCCCGGACGGCAGCAGTTGCACCCGCATTCTCAATATTGAAAATCGCAGGTGGCTGCTGCAACTGCGGCTAACGCCAGAGTACATTAATCCTCTAAGATTTTGGCGTTCTTTGACTGTTTTAATATTAGGGATCATCTTAAGCTTGGCTGTGACACTTTATCTAATGAGCTTGTTGAATTATACAGATAAACTTGAACAAGTAGCAGCAGAACGCACGGCTAAATCTCAACAGCTAGAGCAAACGTTGCAAGAGTTGCAGCAAACTCAAACTCAACTAATTCAGCAGGAAAAAATGTCTAGTTTGGGTTTATTAGTTGCTGGTGTCGCCCACGAAGTTAACAATCCTATTAGTTTTATTTACGGCAATATTCAACACGCCAGCGCATATAGTAGGGATTTGTTGGAGTTGGTAAAACTCTACCAAAAACACTATTCATACCCTCCATCGGAAATTTCAAAGTATTTAGAAAATATTGACTTTGACTTTCTCAGCAAAGATTTGCCGCAACTGCTGTCATCGATGAAAATAGGAGCCGATCGCATTGTTCAAATTGTCAAATCTTTGCGTAATTTCTCTCGCTTAGATGAAAGCGAAATGAAACCTGTCAACATCCATGAAGGCATTGACAGCACTCTGCTAATTCTGCAAAGTCGCCTGAAAGCTACAGCCCACCGCCCTGCGATCGAAATTGTTAAAAACTACAGCCATTTACCTTTAGTAGAGTGCTAAGCTGTTGTGCATTTAAAACGCATATTGGTATAATATAACATAATGATATTCAGAAAAAGTGAATGCCTGCTAAA